>JADLCO010000244.1 GCA_020847115.1 Pseudomonadales bacterium
AACAGCCTGAGGAAGGTGCCGGAGGTGGCCGAGGATGGGGTCACGATTCGTTACCCCACCGGCTTTGTCCATCTGCCCAAGGTGGATGCCGAGTACCTGCAGCAACTGTGCGCCGAGCAGTTGATCACCCGGCGCGACCGCAACGGCTACCCGGTGCGCGAGTGGCAGAAGATGCGCGAGAGGAACGAGGCGCTCGACTGTTACGTGTATGCCCGCGCGGCGGCGAGTGCCGCTGGCCTCGACCGCTTCGAGGAACGGCACTGGCGCGAACTGGAACGGCAGCTTGGGCTGTCGCCGCCCGGCGACCCCGATCCGCAAATCGACCAACCCACTGAGGCCACCCAACGCGGTGGCCTCGCTGTTTCTGGAACACCGAGAGCCGGCCGGCAAGTCATTCGCAGCCGCTGGTTCAACTGATCACACCACCACTGGAGAACCCCACCATGAGTCTGCAAACCCAACTCAACAGCTTCGTCCTGCGCGTCGCCGAGGAATTCAACACCGTCAAAGGCCGCACGGGCACGCTGACCGCGTTGACCACCACCGACAAGTCGAGCCTGGTCGCGGCGATCAACGAACTGAAGGCCGCCATCCTGACGGCGGTCGCCATCGACGACCTGACGGTTGCCACGACCAGTACCTACTCCTCGTCGAAGATCGTCTCGGTGCTCGATGCCCTCAAGGCCGACATCCTGGGCGGTGCCGACCCGGCCTACGACACCCTGCTGGAACTCCAGCAGGCGCTGCAGAACGACCAGACCGGCATCGCGGCGCTGACCGCCGCCATCGATAAGCGCGTGCGTTTCGATGCCGCGCAGACGCTGACCGTTCCCGAACAGACGCAAGCGCGCAGCAACATCGGCGCGGTGGCCGCCACCGACATCGGCGACCCCAACACCGACTTCGTGGCGATCTTCAACGCTGCCCTGGTGTAAGGCATGAGTCTCGTCGCCCAACTGTCGGCACTCGCCGCCCGCATCGGCACCGAGATCAAGGGGCTGATTCGGCCCGACCATCCGGGGCTCGCCCGTGCCTGGGCGAATTTCGGCTATGTGGGCGGGGCGATCCAGCTTCGCGCCGCCTACAACGTCGCCTCGGTGACCCGGTTGGGCACGGGGCGCTACCGGGTCGAGTTCGAGACGCCGTTTCCCGATGCCAAGTACTGCTGGGTCGCCACCGGCAGGAGCAACACCGCGACGGGAACCATCCGTTTCGCGGCGGCACGCAGCACCACCGATAACAAGACGGCTGACACCCTCGAGCTCGTCTGCATCTCGTCTTCCGGGTCGCTCGCCGACTCGATCGAGATCAGTCTGGTGGTCTATCGATGAGCACGCCGACCTACACCGAGGCCCAGTTGCAGGCCCTGCGCGGCGCGCTGGCCAAGGGTGAGAAGCGCGTGACCTTCGGCGACAAGACGGTCGAGTACCGCACCGTCGAGGAACTGAAGCAGGCCATCGCCGAGGTTGAAGCCGCGATGCACAAGGATGCCGTGGCCACCGGCCTGTATCCGCGCGCCCCGCGCCAGATCCGCATCACGACCAATAAGGGGCTGTGATGGGCTGGTTCCGCAAACTCCGCCGGGCGATGTTCGGCGGCACCCCGACCTATGACGGCGTCGGCGGTGGACGCCGGGCGCTGGCCTGGTTGCCCGGCAACCCGGGAGCGATCGCGGCGCTGATCTCGACCCAGACCGAGCTGCGGGCCAAGAGCCGTGATCTCGTGCGTCGCAACGCCTGGGCCAACGCTGCCCTGGAGTCCTACGTCGCCAACGCGGTGGGCACCGGCATCAAGCCGCAGTCGATGGTGAAGGATGCCGGCCTGCGCGAGCAGATCCAGGCTCTCTGGCGGGAGTGGTGCGAAAGCGCCGACACCTCCGGGCTCACCGATTTCTACGGGCTGCAGGCGTTGGCGTGCCGGACGATGCTGGAAGGCGGCGAAGCGCTGGTGCGGCTGCGCTACCGGCGGCCCGAGGACGGTCTGCCGGTGGCGCTCCAACTCCAGGTGCTGGAGCCGGAACACCTGCCGGTGACGATGAACACCACGGCCGAGAACGGCAATCTCATCCGCGCCGGCATCGAGTTCGACCGCCTCGGGCGGCGAGTGGCCTACCACCTCTACCGCTCGCACCCGGAGGATGGGGCGCTGGCGCCCATGTCGGGCAACGGCGGGGTGGAGACGGTGCGGGTGGATGCCGCCGAGATTCTGCATCTCTTCCGCCCGCTGCGCCCCGGCCAGATCCGCGGCGAACCCTGGCTCGCCCGTGCACTGGTGAAGCTCCACGAACTCGACCAGTACGACGACGTCGAGCTCGTGCGCAAGAAAACCGCCGCCATGTTCGCCGGCTTCATCACCCGGCTCGCCCCCGAGGACAACCTCATGGGCGAGGGGCTGTCCGATCCCAACGGCGTGGCACTGGCGGGCCTCGAGCCCGGCACCCTGCAGATCCTGGAGCCGGGCGAGGACGTGAAGTTCTCGCAACCGGCCGACGTCGGCGCCTCCTACGCCGAGTTTCTGCGCATGCAGTTCCGCGCCGTGGCCGCCGCCATGGGTGTCACCTACGAGCAACTCACGGGCGACCTCACCCAGGTCAACTACTCCTCGATTCGGGCCGGGCTCCTGGAGTTCCGCCGTCGCGTCGAGGCCTTGCAGCACGGCGTGCTGGTGCATCAGTTATGCCGGCCGATCTGGCAGGCCTTCCTGGAGCAGGCCGTGCTCGAAGGCGCCATCCGCCTGCCCGGCTATGCCCGCGGGGGCACGCCGCAGCGTCGTGAGTACCTGGCCGTGAAGTGGATTCCCCAGGGCTGGCAGTGGGTCGATCCGCAGAAGGAATTCAACGCGATGTTGACCGCCATCCGGGCCGGATTGCTGTCGCGCTCCGAGGCGATCTCCTCCTTCGGTTACGACGCCGAAGACATCGACCGTGAGATCGCCGCCGACAACGCACGGGCGGACGCCCTGGGCCTCGTCTTCGATTCCGACCCCCGGCACGACCAGCCGGCGCCGGCTCCATCGGCGCCGCTCCCCGATCCCTCTTCCCAGGAAAACTGACCATGCTGCTCCCGCATCTGGCGTCCCGTCTCTACGGGACGCCGCTCCTCGTCGCCCGTTCCAAGCTGGAGATCATCCTGGCCGTGCTGGGCGAGCGCGTCGGCTGGCCCGAGCCTCAAACGGCCGTGCCTGTGCCGTCGCCACGCACCCAGCCCGACGCCCCGCCCGGAATCGCGGTAATCCCCATCTACGGCACCCTCGTTCGCCGGGCCCTCGGGCTGGAGGCCGCCTCCGGGCTCACCTCCTATGGCGAGATCGCGGCGACGCTGGAGGCGGCCCTGGCCGACCCCGCCGTGACCGGCATCCTGCTCGACGTCGATTCGCCAGGCGGCGAGGCGGGCGGCGTGTTCGAACTGGCCGAGCACATCCGCGCCGCCGACGCGGTGAAGCCCGTCTGGGCGATCGCCTCGGACTCGGCGTTCTCGGCGGCCTACGCGCTCGCCTGTGCCGCCTCGCGTCTCGTCGTCACCCGCACCGGCGGCGTGGGCTCGGTCGGCGTCATCGCCATGCACGTGGACCAGTCGGTGCGCGATGCCCAGGAGGGCTTCCGTTACACGGCGATCACGGCCGGTGCGCGGAAGAACGACTTCTCGCCCCACGAGCAACTCTCGAACGAGGCGGCCGCCCGGCTGCAGGCCGAGGTCGATCGCCTCTACGGGATCTTCGTCGCCCATGTCGCGGCCATGCGCGGCCTCGACGAGGACGTCGTGCGAGCCACCGAGGCGGGGCTCTATTTCGGCCCCGAGGCCGTCGCGGCGGGGCTGGCCGATGGCGAGGCGAGCCTCGACACCGTGCTCACCGAGTTCTCTGCCTACCTTGCGCCGCGCCGCTCGCGGGGGCGTTCACCGCCGCCCAACCCCCGCTCGCTGTCCCTTTCCACGCCACACACACAGGAGAACCTTGTCATGCAGACCCCCGAATCCCAGCCGCTTCCCGACCCCGCCGAGCAGCCAGCTGACGCCCCCGCCACCCCCACCCAGGAGGAGGCCGTGCAGTCGGCTATCAGTGCCACCCGCGCCGATGCGCTGGCCGTCGCCGAGCTGTGCCAGCTCGCCGGCCATCCCGAGCGCACCGCCGCCTTCCTCGCCGAGGGTGCGAGCGAGGCCCAGGTACGCCGGGCGCTGCTCGCCGCCCGCGCCGAGAGCCCCGAGATCACCTCGCTCATCCATCCCGACGCCCAGGCGCCGGAAGCACATCCCGATCAGAACCCGCTGATGAAGGCGGTCAAGAAACTCACCGGAAAGGACTAAGCCATGCCCGCACTCACCCAAGCCAACACCCTGGGCGACCTCCTCAAGTACGAGGCGCCCAACCTCTACTCCCGCGACCGGGTCACCGTCGCCGCCGGCCAGAACCTGGAGCTCGGCGCCGTCGTGGGCACCGTCACCGCCACGGCCAAGCTCAAGCGCTTCGACCCCTCGGCCACCGACGGCAGCCAGGTCCCGGCCGGCGTGATGCTCGCCGACTGCGACGCGAGCCTCATCGACCGCGACGACGGGCTGATCGTCGCCCGCCACGCCATCGTCGCCGACTACGCCCTGGTCTGGCCCAGCGGCATCACGCCGGCCGAGAAGGCCGCCGCCATCGCCACCCTGACCAGCCTGGGCGTGCTGGTCCGCCAATCCGTCTAAGGAGATCACCATGCCGATGAACAATCCTTTCCACACGCCGGCCTTCTCGATGGCCGCGCTCACTGCCGCCATCAACATCCTGCCCAATCGCTACGGGCGGATGGAAGCGCTGAACATCTTCCCGGCCCGCCCGGTACGCCTGCGCCAGATCATCGTCGAGGAACAGAACGGCGTCCTGAACCTCCTGCCGGCGCTGCCGCCGGGCTCGCCCGGCACCGTCGGCCGGCGCGGCAAGCGCGCCATGCGTTCCTTCGTGATCCCGCACATCCCCCACGACGACGTGGTGCTGCCCGAGGAAGTCCAGGGCGTGCGCGCCTTCGGCACCGAGTCGGAGGCCGAGACCGTGGCCGGCGTCATGGCCCGGCACCTGGAGACCATGCGCAACAAGCATTCGATCACGCTTGAGCACCTGCGCATGGGAGCGCTGAAGGGCGTGATCCTGGATGCGGACGGCTCCACCATCTACGACCTCTACGACGAGTTCGACATCGGGGCGAAGACGGTGAACTTCGAACTCACCAACGCCGGTACCAACGTCAAGGCGAAATGCACGGAGGTGCTGGGCCACGTCGAGGAGAACCTCAAGGGCGAGTTCATGACCGGCATCCATTGCCTGTGCTCGCCCGAGTTCTTCGAGAAGCTCACCGGTCACGCCAAGGTCGAGAAGGCCTTCGAGAACTGGCAGCAGGGCATCGTCCTGATCAACGACATGCGCTCCGGCTTCACCTACGGCGGCATCACCTTCGAGGAATACCGGGGCCAGGCCACCGACGCCAACGGCACCTCGCGCCGCTTCATCGCGGCGGGCGAGGCCCACTGCTTCCCGCTCGGCACGGTGGACACCTTCGGCACCTACTTCGCGCCGGCGGACTTCAACGAGACCGCCAACACCCTGGGGCAGCCGGTCTACGCCAAGCAGGAGCCGCGCAAGTTCGACCGGGGCACCGATCTGCACACCCAGTCCAACCCGCTGCCGATGTGCCACCGGCCGGGCGTGCTGGTCAAGCTGACGATGTCGTGATGATGGACGTCGGCGCGCTCTATGACGCGGCGGCCAACGCGGGCCTGCTCACGCGGGCCGTGATCGGGAGCACGGAGGTCATGGTCGATTTCCGTGCCCCCGACGAGGACGTGCTCGACGGTCTCGGTGTCTCCCGCAACCACACCATCCGCTATCCGGTGAGCCGGCTGCCGGGGCTGGCCGCCGGCAACACGCTGGAAATCGCGGGCCAGACCTATCGCGTGCGAGAAATCACCGCGATGGGCGACGGTACCGAGGCCCGAGCCTCGCTCACCCTTCTGTAGGTCTGGCCATGTCCAATTCGATCCGCGAGCGGATTCTGCAAGCGGTGACCGGGCTACTTGCGCCGGTCGCTGCCGCAGCCGGGGCGCAGGTACGGCGCTCGCCGCCGACCGGCATTACCCGGGAGCAGTCTCCGGCCCTGCTGGTATTCCCGGAATCCGATGCGATCACCCAGCGGCCCAACGACCGCGTCGAGCGGCAGTTGGTCGTGCGGGTGGTGGCGCTGGCGCGCGAGACCGGCAGCGACGCGCCGGAGGTGATCGCCGACCGGCTGCTGGTGGCCGCCCACGCGGTGCTTTTTGGCAACGTCAATCTCGGCGGCCTGTGCATCGGTCTCCATGAACTGGACTGCGAGTGGGATGTGGAGGACGCCGATGCCACAGCGACAGCTATTCCGGCGCGCTACCAGATCACCTACCGCACGCTGGCCGCCGATCTCTCAACTCAAGGATGAAACCCCATGCAAGTCGAACTACTGAAACCCCACGAACACGCCGGCATCGTGCGCAACCCTGGTGAGGTCATCGATCTGGCCGAAGACAGCGCCCAGTGGCTGTGCGAGATCGGCAGTGCGCGTCCTGCAGTGACCGATGCCGCGTCTTCGGCAAAACCCTCCAAGCAATCGAACCCCAATCAGGAGTAAGCAATGGCCTATTTTTCCGGACAAGGTCGCGTCTTCATCGGCGCGCGTGACAGCAATGGCAACCCGCAGGGGCTCGTCTTCGTCGGCAATGTGCCCGACCTCAAGGTGTCGCTCTCGGTGGAAACCCTGGAACACCAGGAATCCCAATCCGGCCAGCGACTGACCGACTTGCAGCTCATCAAGACCAAGAAGGGCGAGTTCGCCTGCACGCTGGAAGAACTGATCCAGACCAACCTCGAACTTTCCCTCTACGGATCCACGACAACGGTCACCAGCGGCACCGTGACCGACGAGCCCGTCATCGCGACGGCTGAACTCGGCAAGCTCTACCTGCTTGGCAAGCAGAACGTCTCCAGCGTGGTCATCAAGGCCGGTGCGACCACGGTCACCAACACCAAGTACACCGTCAATGCCAAGCATGGTTCCATTCAGTTCACCGACATCACAGGCGTGACCGGCGCGATCACCGCCAGCTATAGCTACGGTGCGGCCAACGTCACGGCCATGTTCACCCAGCCCTTGCCCGAACGCTGGGTTCGCTTCGAGGGTTTGAACACAGCGGACGCCAACAAGGAAGTCGTGATCGACCTGTATCGGGTGGCGATCAACCCGGCCAAGGACTTGTCGGTGATCGGCACCGAACTGATGAAATTCGAACTGTCGGGCCAGGTGCTGGCGGATCTCACCAAGCCGGCTGCAGGTGCGCTCGGTCAATTCGGTCGGATCGTGCTGCTGTGATGGGCGTCGATATGTTCGCGGCACTGCCGCCGGTACCGGCGTTCGTCGAGATCGCTGGCGAACGCATCGAACTCACTCCGCTCAAGGTCGGCGAGGTGCCGGCATTCGCCCGTGCCGTACAACCTATCGCGGTGAGCCTGTCGGCATCACCCGACTGGCTGGCTCTTCTGGCAGAACACGGCGAAGCGGTGATCGCCGCCGTCGCCATTGCCACGCGTCGTCCGGTCGACTGGGTGGCTGGGCTCGATCTCGACGAGGCCGTGAGCATCGCCGAAGCGGTGTTCGAGGTGAATGCCGATTTTTTTATCCGACGCCTGTTGCCGAGCGTGACGCAGGCAGCGGCGCGAATCGGCCAGACCCTCGAACACCAGACGTCTGGAGCCATGCCCTCCAGCGCTTGAGTGGTGCGGGACACGCCTACGCCGACATTCTCAACTACACGCTGGCGCAAACCGATGCCTTTCTTGCCGCCATCGACCGGCAGGAGTCCCGGCAACTGGCGAATCTCCTGTCGGTGACCGCAACCGGCAGTCAGGGCAGCAGCGAGGCGTTGCGCCGAATGATGAAGGTGCTGTCGTGCTGAAACTCTCCCTGACCGCCTCCGGCCTGCTCGACAAATCCCGCTTCGATGCCTGGAGCCGGCAGAAGCAGGCCGCCATCCACCAGGCGGTCGCGACCGGGATGCAATCAGGCGGCAAGACTATTGCCGATGCCGTGCGCAGCAGGATGAATGCCGATTTCACGGTCAGGAAGCCGGCCTTCGTGAGATCGCTGCGGGCCAAGGTCTATGACCGCAACCCGGACAAACTGCCGGCGCTGCTCATCGGATCGAAGATTCCTTGGCTGGGCATCCACGTTCGGGGCGGCACCGTGTCGGGCCGGATGCTGATTCCGCTGACCGAGGAAGGGCGTCGCATCGGTCGCCGGGCCTTCAAGCGGGTCATCGATACGCTGATTCGTTCGGGCAACGCCTATTTCATCCGCAAAAACGGCCAGGCCATCCTGATGGCGGAAAACCTGCGCGAGAACGCCTCGGCACTGACTCGGTTCAAGCGCGCGGAACGGAGCCGCACTGGCGCGAAGTCGATCAAGCGTGGCACAGAGATTCCCATTGCGGTACTGGTGCCGAACATAACCATGAAACGTCGCTTCGATCTGGAAGGAGCAGTACGCGGCCAGTTGCCCGTCCTGGCCCGTGCCATCGAGAAGCAATTGACCAAGATTTGAGAGAGATGAATCCGTCGTGACCCAGGATCGTGCCCAACTGCTGATTACCGCCGTCGATCAGACCCGGTCGGCCTTCGACTCGATTCGCGGCAACCTGGCCAAGCTCGGGGATGAATCGAGCCGGGTCAAGGGACTGCTCGCTGGACTCGGTGTGTCGCTCTCGGTGGCCGGGTTCGCGGCGATGATCAAGACCGCCATCGATGCAGCGGATCAGTTGAACAAGCTCTCGCAGAAGATCGGCATCTCGGTCGAGGCCTTGTCGACCTTGCGCTTCGCCGCGCAGCTATCGGATGTGAGCCTGGAGACCTTGCAGAAGGGGATCAAGGGGCTGTCCCAGAACATCACCGAGGCCAACACCGGCATCGGCGACGGGGCGCAGGTCTTCGATGCCCTGGGGATTTCCGTCAAGAATGCCGATGGCAGCATGAAATCCACCGAAGCCGTGCTGCTACAGGTGGCCGATGTCTTCGCCAATCTGGAGGATGGGGCGGTCAAGACGGCGCTGGCCGTGAAGCTGTTCGGCAAAAGCGGTATGGACATGATCCCGTTCCTGAACCAAGGCGCGGCAGGCATCACTCAACTGACCGCCGAGGCCGAACGACTGGGCCTCAAGCTCACCACCGAGACGGCGCGCTCGGCGGAAGCCTTCAACGACAACCTTACGGCGCTCAAGGCATCCTCCTCCTCGCTCGGCATTGCGCTGGCCCGCGACTTCCTGCCGGAACTGACGAACATCACCAATGCCATGCGCGAAGCGGCCAACGAGGCCGGAACGTTGAAGGCGTTGTGGGTTGGCTTGGGTGGGGTCGGTAATCTGGTCTTCAACGGCACAGAGATCAAGCGCGCTCGTGACGAGGTCGCGCGGATTCAGGAACTGGTTGATTCGACGCGCAAGAAGGTCGACACCGGCAAGGCCCCGGTGCCGTTCATGCCCTTCGACGTCAAGTTCAACGATGGCGCGATGGCGACGCTGCGCAAGAACCTCGCCCAATGGGAACAGGAACTGGCGGGGGCGAAGAAGCGACTGGACGACCTGACCAGTCCCAAGCGCCCCGATGAGAAGACGCCGACCGGCAAGCCGACCGAGGACATGCAGCGGATTGCCTGCGTGGTATCCGGTGGGCAATGGGTCAATGGCAAGTGCGAGAAGAAATCTGCCGGTGGTGCGGAGAAGGACACGACCGGCGCGCAATTGGCGGTAGTCAAGGCGCAGGCCGAATCGGAATTCAAAGTCCTCAAGGAAGGACTCGATCTGCAGAAGACGGCACTGGATCGCTCGCTTGACGACCGTCTGGTCTCGATCCGCGACTACTACGGTCGCAAGACGCAGATCGAGCAACAGGCCATCGATCAGGAGTTGGCGGCCAAACAGCAGGAGTTGACCGCGCAATCGGCCATTGCGGTCGGCGGCGAGGACGAAGCGCAGCGACTACGGGCCAAGGCCGAGGTCAAGAAACTCGAAGGCGAAATCACCGTGCTCAACATGAAGCGCGGCGAAGTCGAGGTCGCCAATGCCCACGCCGCCGCCAAGGCAGAAAAGGAACTAGCCGATGAACTCGCCCGCGTGCGCGACCGCCTGGCAGAAGTTCGGGGCGGTACCGGGGGCGATGTGACCCGAGCGCGGCTGGAGCGCGAATACCAGCCGCTCATCGAGAAACTCCAACGCATGGGCGACACCACCGGCGCGGCCGATGTCGGTCGACTGATCAATGTCGAGGCGGACCTGGCGGAACTCGTCAGGCTCGAGCGCCAGTACGGCGTCGTCACGGAGCGCATGGCCATTCGCGAGCGCGAACTGCAGGTGCAGAAGGATGCAGGCATGCTCACCGAGACGCAGATGCGGCGCGGCGTGCTTGAGTTGCACCAGCAGACCGCCGCCGAAGTGGACGGTCTGATTCCGAAGATGCAGGAGCTGGCCGCGTCCACCGGGTCGGAAGAAGCCATCAATCGAGTGGCCCGGCTCAAGGTGGAGGTTGCCGGCCTGAAGACCGAGGCCGACGATGTCGCCACCCGTATCAACGGCGATGTGGAGAACGCCTTCGCCACGATGTTCGAGCAGATCGGCTCGGGGGCGAAATCGGCCAAAGATGCCTTTGCTGACTTTGCCCGCTCGGTGATCTCGGCCATCAACCGCATTGCCGCGCAGAAGATCGCCGAAGAATTGTTCGGCGGGATGAGCAGGGGCGGCGGTGGCGGCTTGGGTGGCCTGATCTCTGGGCTATTCCAGTGGGCCGGTTTTGCGTCCGGCGGTTACGTCACCGGGCCAGGCACGACTACCAGTGATTCCATTCCCGCACGACTGTCCGCCGGGGAATACGTCCTGCGTGCGGAGGCCGTGCGTCGGGTTGGCGTCGAATTTCTGCACGCCCTGAACGGCGGTCTGGCCGCACCGCGATGGTTGGGGCCGCGTCTGGCCTTCGCCGACGGTGGCCTGGTGCCAGATGTCGCTCCCGCGCCGGCCACTGCGCCGTCGCAATCCGTGCGCATCGTCAATGTCATCGATCCCGGCCTTGCAGCCGACTATCTCAATTCCGCCGCCGGTGAAAAAACCATTCTCAACGTGCTCTCTCGCAACGGCTCGGCCGTGCGTGAATTGCTGAGGTAAGCCATGGCTTTTACCAGTGGCACTGCCACCGACTATCTCGACCTGCTGAATCGGCTCAAGCAGTTCGTCACCCAGGACATGCTGCCGGCCAACGAGCGCTGGTCGGTGCTGCGCTGGGTGCCGGGACCGCCCGCCGAACTGGTGCTTCAGGGGCCGGGGCTCGCCGGTACCGATCAGATCAACGTGGGGATTCTCAGCGAGGCCGGCGCGGACTACGGCAACTGGAAACTGCGCGGCTTCGTCGGCTGGAACCCTGCGCAGACCTTCGACGGCCAGTACAACCCGAGCGGGACGTTCTACGCGCTGCTGATGGCATCGGCGATGCCGTATTGGATCGTGGCCAATGGTCGGCGCATCGTGATGGTCGCCAAGACCGGCACGTATTACGAAATGCTGCATTTGGGGCTGTTCCTGCCTTATGCCACGCCGGGCCAGTACCCGTATCCGCTCCTGGTTGGCGGCACGTACAACAGTTCGACGCGGTGGAGCAATTCCTACACCTACCGCAATCACCTGCCCAAGTCGCAGGGCTACTCGGGCGCGTACTACGCACCGACCGGTGTGTGGACCGGGGTGTCGGCGATGTGGCCGAACAGTTGGGGCAGCAACACGCGCGAATGCCCGGACGGCTCCTACCCGCTGCTGCCCTTCATCCTGGCCGGACTGGGGGAGATGGAAGGGTGCTACTGCGTTCCCGGCTACGCCAATGCCGTCGCGAACATCATTAGCGTCGGCGGCGTCGATCCTCTGGTGGTGCAGGACGTGTTCCGCACCGGCTACAGCGACTACTGGGCCTTGAAGCTCGCGTGAGGTAAGCGATGGCATTTCAATCCGGCGTTACCACTTCGCCGAACGACCTCCTCGACAAGATCCGGCTCTTCGCCACCGGGGTCTGCGGTTACACGCAACTGATGTACCAAGCAGATGCCGGCTACTTTCGCCTGCACCTTCAGCACGCCGCCAGCGGCCAGTACGTCCATCTGCACTCCTACGCGAGCTACGTCGCCTGGTACGGCTCGACCAGTTTCAACAGCGGCCTGGCCTACAGTTCGCAGACGGTCGCGGCTGGCTCCTATTCCGTGTCGCAACTGTCGGGCAGCGCCGAGTATTTCCTCTTCGGTGGCGACGGCTGGTGTTACTGCATCGTGCAGACCGCCAGCACCACTTACGGGCCGCTCATCTTCGGGGCGATCACCAAGACGTGCACCTTCACCGGTGGAGCCTTCCTGTCGGACACCTACAGCACCTATGTGCGGGCCGACATCGACGGCAACACCAACAAGTGGAAGGTGGGCACCTCGGGCGTGGATGCCGTGCGCGCCTTCTACAGCGCGACGACGCGGCAGCTCGACAGCTACTCGCCCATCGCCTTCAACGGCGTGACACCCCTGTATCCCTGCACGGTCGAAGTCGGCCGCCCGACGCCCAGCTATTTCTACTCGATGATGGGCTACGCACCCGGCGTCCGACTGCTGCGGATGAACGGACAGTACGTCAATAAGGACATCGTCACGCTGGGCGGCAACGATTGGATGGTCTTCAGCATGAGCTACGGCGGTTACGCCTTCCTGAAATGACGATCTACGCTGGAGCCATCCTGCCCTCCGGATTGCCGTCTGATCCGGTCTATGGCGCCGCCTACAAGTTCCTGCCGGCACCCTTGACGCTTCCGTACCCGAGTGCCCTGGCCAGCAACCCGTCGAGCGCAGGACCGCTGACCAACAACCTGCCGGTCGCCGAGATCGTGTCGGCCTTCGCGGGGAACATGGTGCGTCAGTTCGAGCAAGATTGGTACCACCACGTCCATCTGCTGCCGGCCAAGATCGCCTTGGGCAACCTGCTGTCGACGCAGATCCGCCAGGTCGAGGTGTGGAACGCTCATTTCGCGCCCAAGACCTTGTCAGCGATTGTCGGGCAAAACGATGGCG
>JADLCO010000245.1 GCA_020847115.1 Pseudomonadales bacterium
AGGGCGTGTAGAAGCCATCAAAGATCAGCTGGCGGGCACTGAGTTGCAGTTCACGGCGCTCCAGTTCGTTGCGGGTCCGGTCCGGCTTGGCAAAGGTGCGGTCGGCCGGGTCGCGCTCCTGGAAGCCGAAGCCTGCGACCAGATCCAGGGTGGGGTAATAGCCGGCGAGCGCCTGGCGCACCTGGCGATCGCGGGCATCGGTTTCCCGCAGTTCGGCGAGGACCAGCGGATTGCTCTTGACGGTTTCGGCAATCACTGAGCGGATGTCCACGGCCTGCGCCGGTGAGACGAATGCGACCGCAGTGGTTAGAGCCGCGCCGACCCAGACATTCCGGCGGCGCTTGGCGATTGAATAGAGTGACTTCGTCATGGTGGAACCTTCCTCCTTGGGTGTGGTGCAAATCGGGTTATCCTCGGGCCGCACCCTCCGACCGAAGCCAGGCCCACTTGAGCATTGGCTCTGGTCGATAATGTGATTTCTATCACAGCGTGGGCCTTGCCAAGATACCGCCTATCCGGCGAAACGGCCACTTATACGGGCGCTTGCCGTTCATACCTTGAATTCGCCCGCTGAGCCCGCCAGTCGCGCTTTCAGCGCTCGCGCAGCGCCAGCTGCTTGGTCTTGAGGATCGGTTTGAGCAGGTAGTCGAGCACGGTCTTCTCTCCGGTGAGGATATCCACCTGGGTGGTCATGCCCGGGATGATGGGCAGCGGCTTTTCCGGGCTGCCGAGCACGTTGCTCTCGGTCTCCAGACGCACCTGGTAGTACCAGAGGCCATTTTCCTTATCCTCGATGGAGTCCGGGCTGATCTGGGTCACCTTGGCCTTCAGCCCGCCATGGATGGAGAAATCGTAGGCGGTGAACTTGACCATGGCCTCCTGCCCGGGATGGATGAAGGCGATGTCCTTGGGCAACACCTTGGCATCGACCAGCAGCGAATCGTCGCTGGGTACGATCTCGACCAGATCCATGCCGGGCTGGATGACACCGCCGATGGTGTTGACCAACAGCCGCTTCACGGTGCCGCGCACCGGCGACTTGACCTCGGTGCGGGCGACCCGGTCGGCGTAGGCCTCGTTGCCCTCCTGGAGGCGGCCCAGCTCGGCCATGGCGTCGTTGAGCTCCTTGCGGGCTTCGGCAGAGAAGGTCTGGGTGAAGGATTCGACGCTTTTGCGCGCCTCGTCGTATTCGGACTGCAGGCGCGGGATGGCGATGGTAGCCTTGCCCAGCTCGCCCTTGAGATCGTTGAGCTGCCGCTCCAGGCGGAGCAGTTCGACGTGGGACACGGCACCCTTTTCCACCAGCGGGCGGGTGACGCGCAGCTCCTGTTCGAGCAACTGGTGGCTGTCGGCCAAGCTGGCGCGGCTGAGGCGCACCGCCGACAGCTCCTGGCGTTTCTGCTCCACCCGTTGCTGGAGGATGTCCAGTTTGCCGCGTGCCTCGAGGTGCCGGGACTTGAACAGATCGCGCTCGACTTGCAACAGGCCCGCATCTGGCGGATCGTCGAGTTTCGCCAGCTCGGTCTCGAAATCAGTGTTCAGAGACTCGGCACGCAGGCGCACGATCTTGGCGCGCAACTGGGCCGCCTGCAGTGACCGCTCGCGGTAGGAAGACGACACCAGGGTATCGTCGATCAGCAGCAGCGGCTCGCCCCGCTCGACGACGGCGCCCTCGGCGACGAACAGCTTCGCCAGAATCCCCCCTTCCAGGTTCTGTACCACCTGAACTTCGCTGGAGGGCACTACCCGGCCTTCGCCGCGAGTGAATTCGTCGATCTCGGCGAAATAAGCCCAGGTCAGGAGCAGAAAGACCAGCAGGCAGATGCCCCATAGCAGCAGGCGGTGCAACCCCGGGGCCTGCAGGAGGACGGCCTCGGAGGCATAGGACATGTACTTGAGGTCGGTGCCGGCGTTGGCCTGCAGGGTGCGCCGCAAGCGATCGAGGCTGCCCGCCGCCGATTGCGGACCGCGAACTGCGGAGGTTTCCGGTTTCATCGCCATGCCCTCAGGCCGTACCGCGGATTTGGCCGGCCCTGAGCGCCGCCAGGACTTCGGCCTTGGGGCCGTCCGCTACCACCCGGCCGCGGTCCATTACCAGGATGCGATCCACCAGATCCAGCATGCCCATCTTGTGGGTAGTGAGAATCAGGGTCTTGTCGCGGGCGAACTCAGCCAGAACCTGCTTGATGCGCGCCTCGCCGCCCTGATCCATGGCTGAGGTGGGCTCGTCCAGCAGCAGGATCGGCGGATCGCGCAGAAACATCCGCGCCAGCCCCAGCGCCTGGCGCTGGCCGCCGGAGAGGGTCTCGCCGCGCTCGCCGACGGTCATGGACAGGCCTTCGGGGTGGGAATTGATGTGTTCGAGGATGCCGGCACGATCCGCCGCCGCGACGATTTCGGGGTCGCCGACGCCGGTGAGCCCCAACGCGATGTTCTCGCGCACCGAACCGTAGAACAGGGTCACGTCCTGGGACACATAGCCCATCGCGCGGCGCAGGCTAGAGGGGTCGAGCTGCTTGAGATCGAAACCATCGCACAGCACCGAACCGCGCTGGGGCTGATAGAGGCCCAGGATCAGCCGCAACACCGTCGACTTACCGGACCCCACGCGACCGATGATGCCCACCTTTTCGCCGGGGTTGATGCGCAAGGATGCGCCGGCGAGTGCGGGCCGGGCCTGCCCCGGGTAGGTGAACTCCACGGACTGGAACTGGACCCCACCTCGGAATTCGTGGTCCTGCAGGAAGCGTTCGCCGTGCGGCCGCTCCACCGGCAATTCCATGACCTCGTCGAGAGACTTCAGTGCGGCTTCGGCATGGTCGTAGGAAGTCAGCAACGCCGCCAACTGGCCGAGGGGCGCCAATGCTCGCCCACCGAGAATGACGCTGGCGATCAGCCCGCCGAGAGTGAGCGACTGATCGGTGATCAGGTACACGCCCCAGATCACGATCGCCACGCCCGCCAACTGCTGCAGGAAGTTGACCGTCAGCAACGCCGAGCTGGAAACCATGCGCGAATCGAGTCCCCACTGGGAGACATAGCCCACCGCTTGCTCCCAGATGCGCTGCGCGCGGCTCTCGGCGGTGAGGGTCTTGATGGTTTCGATGCCCACCATGCTTTCCACCAGGTTGGCGCTCTTGCGCGCCGAGCCCTGCATCACGTTCATGACCATGGGGCGCAAGCGCTTCTGGGCGCGATAGGCGATCAGCAGCGCCAGCGGAATCGTGGCCACCGGCACCACCACCAACCAGCCGCCGATATAGGCCATAAGCAACAGAAAGAGAACCAGAAACGGCAGGTCGATCAGGGTCAGCAGGGTCGAGGAAGTGATGAAATTGCGCACTCCATCGAACTCGTGCAGGCGGTTGACGAAGGCACCCACCGAGACCGGCCGATGCTGCATGCGGATGCCCAGCATGCGCTCGAACAGGGTCGCCGACAGCATCACGTCGGAGCGTTTGGCCGCCAGTTCGACCATGTAGCCGCGCAGAATCTTGAGCCCGAGGTCGAACAGATAGACCAACATCACCCCGATCGCCAGCGCCCACAGGGTTTCGATCGCCCCGTTGGGCACCACCCGGTCGTACACGTTCATCACGAACAGCGGTTGGGCGAGCACGAACAGGTTGATGAAGAAGGATGCCAGCAGCACGTCCCGGTACAGGTGCCAGGATGACTTCAGCACCCCCCAGAACCAGTGCTCGCCCGGTGCCTGGTAGATCTTCGGCGTGCGGGCATCGAATTCCTGCATCGGGCGCAGATAAAACACGTGCCCGCTGAAGCCTTCGCGCAAGGTGGCGAGTGGCCGCTGTTCGCGCAGCCCGGTGGCCGGCGACATCAGTACGCCGTAACCGGCCGCGGGTTCGATGTCCACCAACACCGCGGAGTCGTGTTCGCCGAAGATCAGCACCGCCGGCAGCACATCGCGGGGGATCTCGGCGACGTCCCGCTCCACCAGCAGGGCCGCCAAGCCTGCACGGTTGGCTGCGCGGATGAAGAGATCCGGGGTCAGACGTCCCCCTTCGTCCAGCGGCAACCCGGCGGTAACCGTGGTGGCGGTGGAAATCTTGCCCTCAAGGCGAGCGACTAGCAGCAGGCTGTCGAGCAGCGGCGCGTGCAAGGCGTCTGCGGAACCGGCGTCCTCAGGGACTTGCTGATTGGATTGCCGTTCGATTGCCGGCTGGGTGGTCATGGGCGTGGTCGAACTCCGTTTTCCTGCGCAGTTGCCGCAGTCGCGGCGCTGCCGAACTATGTCGGTCTAACCTCTTTCTAGAACAATTTCTTACAAATCAAATCGTATGTTATTTCTGATCAATTGCCGGCGACCCGGCGATCACTAAAACCGCAGTTCAGTCTAGATGAACCAATTGGTTGCGGTGGGATTTTCATCAAATTTGTGGGGCTCTTTCCAGGTTCATGCGATCAACGGCGGCCGTGGCCGACCATCGGCGCTGGCCGCGGCCCGGCCGCGGCCAGCCAGGGTGGCGATCAGGCGTTGTAGCCCAGCATCGCCTTGATTTCGAGGAACTCTTCCAGGCCCCAGACGCCGTGTTCGCGGCCGTTGCCGGACATGCGGTAGCCACCGAAAGGGGCGCCCTGGTCCCAGCGCGCGCCATTGAGCTCCACATGGCCAGCGCGGATTCGCCGCCCCACCCGCTTGGCGTGTTCCAGATCGCCGGACTGGACGTAGCTGGACAGCCCGTAGGGATTGTCGTTGGCGATGGCAATCGCCTCGTCCTCGGTGTCGTAGGGAATCAGCGCCAGCACCGGGCCGAAGGCTTCCTCGCGAGCGGTGAGCATGTCGTTGCGGACGTCGGTGAATACCGTGGGCTTCACATAGAAGCCCTTGTCCAGACCTTCCGGGCGCTCGGGGCCGCCGATCAGCAGGCGCGCACCCTCATCGATGGCGCGGCGGATGAAGGCAATCACCCGCTCGTACTGGGCGCGGTTGGCGATCGGTCCCATGTAGGTCTTGTCGTCCTTGGGGTTGCCCACCACGATGCCCTCGACCGCCTTGATCACGATGTCCTCGATCTCCCGCTGGTGCTGACGCGGGATCAGCATCCGCGTGGGGCCGTTGCAGGCCTGGCCACTGTTGAACATCGCCAGACGCACGCCGCCCTTCACGGCGCGGCCGAAATCGGCATCGGGCAGGATGAGGTTGGCGGATTTGCCGCCCAGCTCCTGGGCGACCCGCTTGATGGTGGGCGCAGCGGCGATGGCCACCGCGGCGCCGGCGCGGGTGGAACCGGTGATCGATACCATGTCCACCTGCGGATGGGCAGCGAGCGCCTCGCCCACGGTCGGTCCGGCGCCCACGATCAGGTTGAAGACCCCGGCGGGGAGCCCGGCATCGTGGACGATCTCGGCGAGGATGAAGGCGTCCAGGGGCGCCAGCTCGCTGGGTTTGAGCACCATGGTGCAGCCGGCGGCGAGTGCCGGCGCCACCTTGCCGGCGATCTGGTTGAGGGGAAAGTTCCAGGGCGTGATCATGGCACAGACGCCGATTGGCTCGCGGATCACATGAGTCTTGCCGTAGTCGGCTTCGAAGTGGTAGGTCCGGGCCAGTTCCGCCGCTTCCTTGAAGGTGAACAGCGGGTTACCGATCTGGGTCGGCTTCACCAGCGCGCAGGGCGAACCCATCTCCGCGGTGATGGCATCGGCGAGCTCCGCGGTACGCGCCTCAATGCCGGCGGCGATGCGGTCGAGGTACTCTGCACGTTGCGCGGGCGGGGTCTGCGACCAGCCCTCGAACGCGGCCCGTGCAGCGGCGACGGCGCGATCCACATCGGCGCCATTGCCCATCGCCACCCGGGCCACCGGCTCCTCGGTGGCCGGATTGACCACCTCGGTGACGTCGCTGCCCTCGGGTTTCTGCCATTGCCCGTCGATATAGAAAAGGTCCTTGGTGATCAACATGGGACTGCACTCCTGAGCGAAAGCGGAAGGCGCGGATCTGGCATAACTGTCAGGTCCGGCGGGACGGAAAGTTCACGAGCGCCGCATTGTGCCGAGTTTGCCCCGCCGGCATCAAGGGCGACGTCGACCTGCCACCGGCGGTATGACCCGGTAGAATGCGCGGCGATCCCCCAGCTCGTTCGATCATGGTCGCTGCCGCCCTCCCGGCCCACCGCTTCTGCGTCGCCCCCATGCTGGATCGCACCGACCGATTCTGCCGGGCATTGTTCCGCCAGCTGAGCCGACACACGCTGCTATACACCGAAATGATCACCACCGGGGCGCTGCTGCACGGCGATGCCGAGCGCCATCTGGCGTTCGATCCGATCGAACATCCGCTCGCGTTACAACTCGGCGGCAGCGATCCAGGGGACCTGGCGCGCTGTGCCCGGCTCGCCGAGCGACAGGGCTACGACGAGGTCAACCTCAATTGCGGATGTCCCAGCGATCGGGTGCAGGCCGGTCGCTTCGGCGCCTGTCTGATGAAGGAGCCGGGCTTGGTGGCCGACTGCGTCGCCGCCATGGTCGGCGCGGTGCGCATACCGGTGACGGTGAAATGTCGCATCGGCGTCGATGACCAGGACGACTACACCGCGCTCGCGGGCTTCGTGGCGCGGGTCTCCGCGGCCGGCTGCCGGCGTTTCGCGGTCCATGCCCGCAAAGCCTGGCTGCAGGGCTTGAGTCCGAAGGAGAACCGCGAGATTCCACCCCTGAACCATGGCGCCGTCTTCCGGCTCAAGGCGGAGTTCCCGGAGCTGGACATCGTCCTCAACGGCGGCCTGGACGAGCTCACTACCGTCGCAACCCTGCTCGAACGGGTAGATGGCGTCATGCTCGGCAGAGCCGCCTACAGTAACCCGGCACTGCTGAGTGCGGTCGACCCGCTGCTGTTCGACGCTCCATCCGTACCATGGGTGCACCTGCACGCCAAGCTTCGCGCCATCCTGGCCGCCGAACTGGAGCGCGGCACCCCGCTGCAGCGCATGACGCGCCATCTGCTGGGTCTGCACCAGGGACAGCCTGGAGCCCGCGCCTTCCGCCGCCATCTGAGTACGCACGCCACCCGACCCGGCGCGACCATCGCGGTCTGGGATGCCGCGCTCGCCCACCTGGCGCCGTCGTCTCACCGCGCCGAGCGCACCGGAATCGAGTCATGATCGAGCGGATCCGCGCCTTTTTTCGCGATCAGGTACTGGGTGCCGGGCCCGCTGCCGCGCCGGCCGATGCGCTGCGGCGCGCGACCGCGGCACTGCTGGTCGAGGTCATGGTGATCGATCACGTGGTCGATGACGCGGAAGCCCGGCGCATTCGCGAACTGCTGGCGCGGCGTTTCCACCTCACCGATGCTCAAGCCGCCGAATTGCTGGAACTGGCACGCCTGGAAGCCGCCGAGGCGACATCGCTGTATCAGTTCACCGCACTGGTCAACGACCACTTCCCTCCGCCGGACAAGTACGAGCTGGTGTGCAGCCTGTGGGAAGTGGCCTATGCGGACGACTGCCTCGACAAACACGAAGAGGCCCTCATCCGCCACGTGGCGGAGCTGATCCACCTGCCCCATGGGGGTTTCGTCCAGGCGCGCAACGAAGCGCGCGATCGACGCCGGGCGAAGCCCGCACCCAACGGTCACCGCGAGCTCTAGCCCGGGGCCCAGGACTCGCTTTGGCGTGGTGATGACCGAATCTCAGGGACTGGCATCCTGTTCGATCGCCCGCACCAGGTCCATGAACTCCTGCTCCCGTTCGGGGTTGATGCTGGCCAGCAGTTTGTGTGCGTCGATGATGCGCCGCTTGAGTTCCCGCGCGGGTGCATCGACCGGTGTCAGTTCGGTCAGTCCCGGCGGCTGCGGGCCCGCGCGCGGCACCACGTCGAGAAACTCGTCGAGCGCCATGGTGTGAAGATCGCGCAGCAGGTCTGGGCTGTCGCAAAATACCAGGGGCTTGAAGTGAAACTGCTCCTGGCAGTGCAATGCGAGGCGGGCGATCAAGCCCAACGTCGTGCTGTCCAAGCCGGAGGCATCGCTGAGATCGATGAGCACCTGATCGGGATGGCTCGAACCGCCGAAGATGCGGTCCAGGTAGCGCCCGAGCGACGCGCAGAGCGTCAGCCTGATGTAACCGCGAAATTTGACCAGATAGGAATGGTCGAACTCGCCGATCAGGATCTTGCCTTGTTCGGGATTAGGCATTTCGCGTCACCGTCAGCACCGACGCGTCGTCGGGGGCATCGCGGATGCCAGCGAGGCCCAGCGCCGCGCAAATGGCATCGTGATCGGGAGCGACGCCGGCCAGAGCATGCAGCAATACCTGCTCCCGATTGGGCTCCTCGATCGACCGGGGAAGTTGTTCGAGTAACCCATCGGAAACCACCACCAGAGCCGATGCCGGCGGCAGGGTACATTCCTGCACTTCCCAGCGCGCATCCTTGAACAAGCCCAGCGGCTTGCCTTTGCCCGACAGAAAGGTGGCCACGCCCTCGGTGATCAACACCGGCGGGGGCGACAGGCCGCTGATTACATAGCGCAATGCACTGCGCTCGGCATCGATGGCCCCGGCGAAAAACGTCAGGTGTTTGTCGATGTCCATTGCCAGCATCTGCCGATTGAGATGCTCGGCCAACCCCGCGGGAGCCCGTGCCAGGGCGGCGAAATCGGATTCCGCGACGTGTCGGCGACGCAGCTGGCGCAACAGGAAAGCCAGCATGACGGTGATGAACGCGGAGGAGGCACCATGTCCGGACACATCGCCAAAGTAAAAGAGGATATAGCGGTCGAAAGCCGAGTTGTAACCGACGAAATCGCCACTCAGGTATAAGGACGGCACGATGGAATGGCTGACCCGGTAGCCGCGGCAGCTGAGTGGTTCACGCGGCAGGATATCCCGCTGTACCTGGCGACCAGCGAGCTGGTCCATTTTCAGTACGTTGAAGCTTTCGCGCAGTTCGCGGTTGGCGCGCTCCAACTGGCTGCGGTAATCCATGTTTTCCTGATAGAGATCCTTGAAGCTGCCCGCCCGAGCGACCGCAGCAAGGAGCGTCGCGGCATCGAACGGCGGAATCAACACATCAATGGCGCCCCGCCGAAAGGCGATGGCGACTTCTTCAGGGGTCGGATCACGCAAGATTACGATCACCGCCAGGCCGGAATCCCGGCAGCGCTGCGCAAAGCCTTCTTCCACCGACCCCGGTGACTCTTTCCCGCTCAGCTCGATCAATAGCAGGGCCGGCAGAAACGCGGGGATCCGCTCGACGACCTGTGCCCTGCTATCGAGCTCCTCGACCGTCCATCCGGAGGCGATCAATGCCTGACTCCAGGCCGCTCGCTCCTGCAGCGCGGCGGATACGATCAATACGCGCTTGTTCTCCACCACCGGGCTCCGGGTTGCAGGCTCGAAAGGTTGTGGATCACGGGCTCCGCAGGGAGCGCGCGGCTTGGCCGTCGTGCTCTGGGTGGATGGTTGCGGCTATCGGGCGATTGTGGCATGGCGTCTGTACGGGCTGTTGCGCACCGGAGGTGCTCCTGCCGGAAGCTCGGTCGGGCACCAGAACCGGGGTGTACCTGGCACGAAAACACGCCCAAGACCGTCAAGACGCGCCATTCTAGCCCTCTGGCGTGGATCATACTACCGGAAACTCCCCGCAATGCAGGCCTACAGGGAGCCTTGGATCATCGCCAAAAAAAACCCCGCCGGAAGGGCGGGGCTGGAGAACCGCAGGGGGTAGCGGTCGTCAGAAGGCAAACTGGATGCGACTGACGATGGCGTCGCCGTCGTCCTCGCCACCTATCTTCTCGTCGGTCTCGGCATGGACGTAGTTGAGCGCGATCTTGACCAGCTCGTTGGCGTACCAGTTGACACCCAAGGTCAGGGTGTTGCCAGTTTCGCCGATCAGTTGGACCGGGGCGATATTGTCCGTATCGGATACATCCAATTCGTCATAGCGGGCAAAGACTTCCCACGCCCCGCTGGGGCTGCTGGGTTTGATCTTGTCGAAGGCACCGATGGCAGTTTTGTATGTCCGGGTCTCGCCAGTCAGAATCCAACCCAGCTGGACATAGTAACCGTCAGCTTCGATGTCCGGGGCGCCATTGGCACCGGAAATTTCGCCGTCAAAGTATTCCGCCATGACGTGCATCGGGCCGAAAGACCCCGCCAATTCTCCGTTCCAGGCCTCGAGTTCGTCGGCCACCGCGCTGCCGGTGTAGCGACTACGAATCCGGCCTGCACCACTGCCGCTTTCGCCACCGCGCACTCCGAGCCGCGAACCCAGCTGGGTGAATTTGCCATCACGGGTAGTGTAGCCCGCGCCCAGATGGATCAGGCTGTTTTCGCTGTACATCGGCCGCACCACGAAACGAGCGGTGAAGGCGCTGTCGAGATCATTGTTCTGATCGATGTCCTGCTTATAGACACCGAGGCTGTAGGTGATCAGATCGTTGGCACCGTGGAGCTTGGCACCCACGTTATTGCCGGTATCAAAGGCGTTGGCAGGCAGCGAGCGCTCCATGGCGGTGATCCACTTGGAGCTGCCGGTGTCTTCCAGGCCGAAATCTTCTTTCTGTTGCCCGAAGGTGAGTGCAGCAAGGTCGCCGAAACCCATGTAGGTGGTGTGCAGCTGGTCGATGGAGCCGCTTTCGATGAGGTTGTACGACATCAGGTAACCCCAATCGGAATAATGGCCTTCGAGCTCGAGTCGGGCGCGACGGAAGAAGAGGTCGCTGCCATCTTTTCCAGGCACTGCATTCATCACGCCATCGTAGCTGTTGTAGTCGAGCTGGATACGGCCGCCGACCTTGAACGATGCCTTACCATCGGCGGTCTTGGCTTCGAGGCCGCCCTTGGTCTTGAGCACGATGTCGGCCCCATCGCTGGTCACGGTGCCAGCTTGGGCGGCCATCGCCGTTACCGATGCAATCGCCACTGCCATAGCGGTTTTCTTCATCACTCTCCCCTCGTGGTAAACGATTTGTTGGGGGTCGGCGACCCCAGCCCTTGGGCTGGACGCATTGTCTGCGGGGAGTGTGACGGTGCTATGAACCGTATATGACAAACTGATTACGATTGCGCGAGCCTTGGCCAAACGACCAAACAAAAAGCGGGCATCACTGCCCGCTGTGTGATTCTTGGTGGCTTCGGGTCAGGAGCCCGATACGGCCTCGTGAACCAGTGGCTTCAGTTCCCCTTTTTCGTGCATCTCGACGACGATGTCGCAGCCGCCGACCAGTTCGCCTTTGACCCATAATTGCGGGAAGGTGGGCCAATCGGCGAACTTGGGTAGGTTGGCCCGGATATCCGGGTTGCTCAATACATCCACATAGGCGAAACGCTCGCCGCAAGCCATCAGCGCCTGCACGGTGCGGGCCGAAAATCCACATTGGGGTTGTTCCGGCGAACCCTTCATATAAAGGAGGACTGGATTGTTCTCGATCTGCTCGCGAATGGTATCGAAAATATCCATGACCGGCGTGACCTCTCAGCAGCAGCAATAGTCGATGGCGACAGTGTACTGCACACCACCCTTGGTCCGAAATACGGCCTATCGGCGCGTCGGAACGTTAACAGCCGACCATCCTCGCGACGTTTTTCAGCAAGTTGGATGATCCAAGCTTGTTTGGCTCCAGTCGATGGGTATAATGGCCGCCCGCCGGAGGGGTGGCTGAGCGGTCGAAAGCACCGGTCTTGAAAACCGGCGTGTCGAAAGGCACCCAGGGTTCGAATCCCTGCCCCTCCGCCAACTGAATCCGGACTGCCGCACCACTCCAGCGCTCGTGGCTTCTGCGGCTCCCGCCCGCCGTTTTCGTTTCGCGCCATTCGGCACTGCCAGCACCCAACCCAAACGACACTTCTACGCACTCCCCGGGCTGCGCCGACCGTGAATTCACGGTCCGCGGGTGAGCTACGGACCAACAGCAACGAGAAGAAAAAATCTGAAGGCTTGGAGCCCGGGAGCAGATGTCAGGCGTTCGATCATTGGCGGTGAGGGAGGGATTCGAACCCTCGATACCGGATTAGGGTATACTCCCTTAGCAGGGGAGCGCCTTCAGCCACTCGGCCACCTCACCTGATCAATTGCAGCCAGATCAATTGCGGCGATCAACCGGAACGGACAGCCCATTCCGTAAACGCCGCCCGCTGACCGCTGAATCAGCGGTCGAAATCATACCACAGCGGGCGGTGAATGTAGCCGAA
>JADLCO010000246.1 GCA_020847115.1 Pseudomonadales bacterium
GCAGCCACCATAGCAGGCTCGCCAGCATCAGCACGCCCAGAAAGCGCCGTGCCCTGCGACAGTACCGCTCCGATACAGTTGCAGACTTCATCGCCGCAGTCTAACAAAGCGCTCGAAAGATTTGCCACGGGATCAGGCAAGGCACCAGGGAAAGCCCGCGCTCGAGGAAAAAAAACGGCGGGATCTCCCCGCCGTTTTTTTCGGCGTTGACACAAGTGAGCTGCCGCCGGCTCAGGATTCCGGCGGCGGGCGTTCCGTCCCGGCGGCCTGGCGAGCGTCGAAAAAGGCCAGGATTGCGCGCGCGATGAATTCGTAGTCGCCATCGAAGTGGTGGCCGCCGGGGCGCTGCAGGCGGATGAGATCGCCAGACCCGGGCGCCGTGCAGAGGCTGTCGTTCAGTTCTTCGCTGCCGTAGATGCACAGCACCCGGCTGGGGTCGATGTGGCGCAATTCCGGCAGCGTGGGGGCGGCGTCGGCGCTGCTCTTGCCCAGCCAGCCGGCGATCTTGACCTCGAAGTCGGCGCTGCGCGCCGGGGCCAGCAACGCCAGCCCGGCGACGCGCTGCCGTGCCGCCGCGGGCAACCGGTTGTAGGTCGCGGGCAGGATGTCGGCGCCGAACGAATAGCCGATCAGCAACACTCGCCGCGAACCCCAAGCCGCTGCGTAGTGATCGAGTATCCGCAGCAGATCGTCGGCGACCTGCTGCGGGGCTTTCCGGTGCCAGAAATAGCGCACCGCATCCACGCCGACCACCGGCACACCAGACTGGGCGAGCAGATCGCCCAGGGTCTTGTCGATATCGCGCCAGCCGCCGTCGCCGGAGTAGATCACCGCCAGTGCGTCATTCGGCGCCGGGGCGGGCACCTCCACCAGGGGGATGTCGGCCAGCGCGCGCAGGGTCGGGCGCTGTGTCGCGGCGAGTTCGTCCAGCGCCCGGGTGGCGCCCTGTGCCAGATCGGCGGTCGCCAGCGGCCTCAGCAGCTCGGCCCGTGCGGCCGCGTCCGGTAGCGGCGGTTCCCGTCCCTGTGCCGCAATCACCCACCAGGGGGCGCCGAGCGGGGGCGGCGCAGGCTCGCGCACCGGGTCCCCGCCGTGCGCCGCGGCCAGCCCGCACAGAGGCTTGGCAAAGGGTAGTGCCAGTCCGGGCGGGGGCGGCTCGGCGACGCCGCCGGCGAAGGTTTGCGGCGGTGCCTGCGCGAGAAGCACCTGCACCAGTGCCGCGCCGCTCCCGCGGCCCACCAGCAGCGGCGGTTCGAGGCGGGAGAGGCCATAGCGGCGGCCCAGATCGTTGGCGTGCCAGTTGACGATGGCGGACAGGTCCAGGCAGGCGTCGCCGCGATCGCGCACCCCGGCGGCGAAGCGGTCGACGTCGATGCGTGCCACCAGCGCGCCGTGCCGGGTCAGCGCGGCCGCCGCAGCGCCCAGCGCAGCGTCGCCATCGGCGCCGATGGCGAACACCAGTCGCGCCACGGCGCCCTCGGAGCGCAGCACCTGGTAGCGGCCGAAGTCATCGCTGTCCAGCGCGTCCGCCGCGCTTGCCGGGTGCGCGGGATCGGCCGCGGCGAGGCCGGCGGAGAGGGTGAGGGCGAACAGGGTGGCAACCAGCCGGCGCGACATGAAATGCCTTCAGGAGCCGAGGATGCGCCGATAGCCGCCGGCAATCAGGGCGGCGACGTCGAGCAGCAGGAAGCGCGGCGACATCTGATGGGGATAGGCCAGATAGGCGCTGCGCCATTGCGGCTGGAATTTTTCCTTGTAGCTGCGCAGTCCCTTGTAATTGTAGAAGCGGTTGCCGTATTCAAACGCCAGGCGCACGAGGCGTTCGGTAGTGCGCGCATAGTGGCTTTCGCCGACGCCGGCGAGCGGCGCCATGCCGAGATTGAACCATGCGTAGCCCTGATCCCGGCCGTATTCCAGCAGCCGCACGAACAGCAGGTCCATGCAACCAGGCGGAGCAGCGGCGCGGTGGCGCATCAGATCCACGCTGAGCTCGCGGCGGTTGCGGTAATCGGGCATCAGGCTGGCGAAAGCCAGGATCCGCTCGCCCTGGCGGATCACGGCGACGGGCGCCGATTCGAGATAGCTGCGCTCGAAGCGCCCGAGGGAGAAGCCCTTTTCCGCGGTGCGTCCGCGCAGCCAGTCGGCAGAGATCGCCGCCAGCTCTTCCCAGGTCGGCTGTGCAAAGGGCGGATCGATGACGGCAAATTCGAGCCCCTCGCGCTGGGCGCGATTCACCGCCGTGCGCAGGTTGCCGCGCTTCTTGCCGGTCAGGGAGAAATCGGCCAGGGGCACCAGGGCCTGCTCGCCGAGCTTGAACAGGGCGAAGCCGTGGTCGTGGTAGCGGTGCAGCTGGTCCTCGCCGACCCCGTAGAACACCGGCACGCACCCGTAGCGGTCGGCGAACTGCCGGAACTCCAGGATCGCGCGTGCGCGGGCCGCGGGCGCTCCGGCCGGATCGCCCAGGGCGACCAGCCGGTTGCGGACGGCGCCAAAGGCGATCAGGGCATCGCGGTCTGCGGTGTAGAACAGCGACTTGTCGCCGAGTTGGGTCAAATGGGCGAATTCGTGGCCGCCGTTGGCGACATAGAAGTCGCGGGCCGCGGCGAGCTCCCGGCGATCCGGAAGCGTGAGGCGCGGACGGGGCATGGCAAAGGCGATCCAGCTCAGCATCCCGATGCCGGCCACCACCATCGCCAGCAGGCCCCGGGCGAAGCGGGGCGCATGGGCTTCCGGTGCGAAGTGCAGCAAGTCCGCCGCCCAGGCCTCCTCGCCGTAGAGTCCCGCGCCCAGCCAGGCATAGCCCGTCAGGGCCGCCAGCAGCATCGCCAGCCAGAGCAGATTGCGCCGGCTCCAGACCGCATAGCCGAGGCGGTCGAAGCGGGCGCGGCGGGCATAGAGCAGTGCCGCGATCGCCAGCAGGTACAGGGCTTCCTCGTAGTCGAGACCCTTGAGCAGGCTCAGCACGGCGCCGGCCAGCAGCACGCCCAGCGCCAGGCGATAGGCGCTGCGAACCTGCCCGGCGATGCCGCGGGACAGCGCCAGCAGCACGACGCCCGCCGCCACCGACAGCAGGTGCGATCCTTCCACCAGGGTGAGCGGCAGATAGTCGTGGAGCAGCGCGCTGCGCTCGGTCAGGCTGGGGTAGCCCGCCGATACCAGCAGCACCACGCCCGCGAAAAAGGTGAGGTAACCCAGCAGCCGAATGCCGAGGGCGGTGATCCATTCCACCGGCAGTCGCAGCAGGCCGAACAGCGGATTGGCTTCCACCTGCCGCATCAGGCGCTCCAGCGCGCCCCCTTCGGGGATGAACCAGCGCGCGCCGATGGCCAGACCGATCAGTGCCGGCACCAGGTAATAGCACAGCCGGAACAACAGGATGCCCGCCAGTACTCCTTCCGTGCCGTAGCCCTGTCGGCTCAGGGCGACCAGCAGGGTGCCGTCGAACACGCCGAGCCCGCCCGGCACCTGGCTGGCAATGCCGGCGGTGGCGGCGATGGTGAAGGCCGAAGTCAGGGCCAGGGGCGCCGGCGCTATGCCAAACAGCGCCAAGGCTGCGCCCAGCGTCGCCAGCGCCAGGCCCCACTCCAGGCCGGAGACGAAGGTGAGCCAAAAGCGCACCTCGAGCGTGAGCGGCGGCAGGTGGGAAAAAAAGCGCCGGTGGAGCGCACCGCTGCCGGTGACCAGCAGGAACAGCGGCAGGTACGCCACGAACGCTACGGGCAGCAGCGCGGCCAGGGTCGCCGACAGCGACAGTCCGGTGGGCGGGGCGCCGCCCGCGGCCAGCGCGATGGCACTCAAGAGGCCGAGACCCAGGGGCACGGCGAGCAGCTGCACTCCGGCGTAGACCGCGATGGTTCGCCCCGACACGCCGGCGCGCGACAGCGCCAGAAAGCGGATGCCGGACCCGGTCATCCCCGACAGGCCCACCAGATTGGCCAGGGTGCAGGCGGGCCAAGAGTATTGGATCACGGTGCGCGCCGGCAGACCTATGGCCAGCCAGCGATTGAGCACGAGGTCGTAACCGCACATCGACAGGACCGCCACCAGCGCCGCCAACTGCAGCACCACCAGATCGCCATTGCCCAGCGCCGAGACGGTGGCGTGCAACCGCTGCAGGTCGAGTTGGCGCAGGTCCTGCCAGCCCAGCCAGCCCACCACCGCGAGCACCACCGGTGGCC
>JADLCO010000247.1 GCA_020847115.1 Pseudomonadales bacterium
GCGCTTCCCAGAACACCTTGAGCAGTGCGGCAAAGCTGGTCTCGGCGGGATCGAACACCACCAGCACCACCTCGGTGTGACCGGTCATGCCGGAGCAGACTTCCTCGTAGGTGGGATTGCGGGTGTAGCCGCCGGCGTAGCCGACCGCGGTGGTGAAGACCCCGGGCTGCTGCCAGAAACGGCGCTCGGCGCCCCAGAAACAGCCCATGCCGAACTGTATCTGCTGAAGATGTGCAGGAAACGGCCCCACCAGGGGTTTTCCGTTGACGAAGTGCTTGTCGGGCACCTGCATTTTCTCGGCGCGCCCGGGCAGTGCCTCGGCCGGCGACGGAAGCGTGGTTTTGGAATGGCCCATGGCGGATCTCCGGTGACTGCGAACCAGCGGAAATATAGCACCGCCATCACCCGCAATCGCGACGCAATTGCAATGGCGGGACGCGGTTCCTATGATCCACCCTCCCCGCGCCGTTCCCCGCCACTCCCGCGGGAAGGTGCGCAGCAACCGGAATCCGGCATGACCGATCACGCACTGATGCAGCAGATTCTGGCGTTTCGCGCCAAGCCGGAAAACCAGTCGCCCCATGGCAATTTCCTGGGCCTGGAAGTCCTCGACATCGAGCGCGGCAAGGGCGTGGTGCGCATCCCCTACAACGCGGCACTGGCTGGAAATGCCACCACCGGAGTATTGCACGGCGGGGTCATCACTACGGTGCTGGACGCCGCCTGCGGCATCTCGGTGATCACCGCCCTGGCACAGCGCGCGCCGATCGCCACCCTGGACCTGCGCATCGACTACCTCAAGCCCGCGACCCCCGGACAGCCGGTGACCGCCGCCGGGCACTGCTACAAGGTGACGCGCAACATCTGTTTCGTGCGCGCCCTGGCCTATCATCTGGACCCGGAAGATCCCATCGCCAACTGCACGGCGACCTTCATGCTGACCGGCGCCCAGAGCGCGGAGACGGGCAAGTCGGAGTCGGCCCGGTGAGCATCGTCGAGCTGGTGCGCCGCGCCCGCGAAAGTAACGACTTCGGCGCGCTCGCGGCGGGGATTCCCTACATGAAGGCACTGGACATGCACGTCCATGAGGCCGCGGGTTGCCTCACGGTCGAATTGCGCGCGGCCGCCCTGCACACCGGCAATCCCTGGTTGCCCGCCCTGCACGGCGGCGTCATCGGCGGCCTGCTGGAGACCGCAGCCATTGTCCAGCTGGCACACGACCAGGATGGCGACAGCCTGCCGAAGCCGATCAACGTGACCATCGACTACCTGCGCTCGGGCCGGATCGAAACCACCTGGGCGCGCGCCCAGGTCACCAAGCACGGCCGCCGCGTGGCCAACGTCCAGGCAAGCTGCTGGCAGGGCGATGCCGAAAAACCCATCGCCACCCTGGTGGGACATTTTCTGATGAGTTGAGGTGGTAGCTGCCTCTGCGACCAGCGCGGTTGCGTCGGCAAAAACGGTCGCCTTATAGTCCGGCCAGGTGGCGATAGCGGCAAAGGCTGCCGGATTGGATCGACTACCGATAAGAACACAGTGCGCGGCATGGCAGCGCGCATAGGGTGCAAAGCCACCACCACGGGGCTTGCCCAGAACTTTCGACCGAACATCAACAACACCGGAGAACCCCCATGGCCCTCGATCCCCAGGCTGCGAAAATTCTCGAAATGACGGCCAGCAGCGGCGCACCTCCGCTCGGCGAGGGCACGGTAGCGGAAAGTCGCGCCGGCTTCGCCACCCTCACCGCCATGGTCGGCGTGCACGCGCCCGAGCCGAAAGCCATCAACGAGATCCAGATTCCCGGTCCCGCCGGCCCGATCCGCACCCTGGTGATCACGCCCAACATCCAACGCGCCGGGCCGCTGCCCGCGCTGATCTACTACCCCGGCGGCGGCTGGGTGATCGGCAGCCCCGAGAGCCATCAGCGCGAGGCCTGCTACTACGCCCACGCGGGCGAATGCGTGGTGGTGGTGCCCGACTACCGATTGGCGCCGGAGCACCCCTTTCCCGCCGCGCCCCTGGACTGCTACGCGGTACTGGAGTGGGTCGCCGCCAACGGCGCGCAACTGGGCATCGACACCCGCAAAATCGCGGTCGGCGGCGACAGCGCGGGCGGCAACCTTTCGGCAGTTGTCAGCCAGATGGCCCGCGACCGCAAGGGACCGCGCATCGCCCTGCAACTGCTGGTTTACCCCGCCACCCGCATGGGTGCCGACACCCCTTCCTACCGCGATTGCGGCGACGGCTACTTTCTCACCGCCACGGCAATGAAGTGGTTCTTCGACCAGTACCTGCGCAAGCCCGAGGACTGGGACGATCCGCTGGCGTCACCGCTGCTCGCCAAGGATCTGAGCAATCTACCGCCGGCCCTGGTGATAACGGCGGGCTTCGATCCCCTGCGCGATGAGGGCGCCGAGTACGCCGACCGGCTCACCGAGGCCGGCGTACCGGTCGAATACATCTGCTACCGCAACCAGATTCACGGCTTCGTCTCCATGGCGGGCGCCATCGACGAGGGCCGGGAGTTCCTCGACCGCGCCAGTGGCGCACTGCGGCGCGCCTGGCAATCCTGAGATTTCACTGAAAACGATTCACCTTCACTTAAATCCCTAACCCATTGAGATAAAAAATGTCACGCCAACAACTCGACAAGATTTTGCAGATTTTCGAACGCCAGCCGGCGCTCGGCACCCTGTCCCTGGATCAAGAACGCCGCAACCTCGATGAAGGCGGCGCCCGCTTCAAGGTGCCCTCGGACGTCACCCTCACCCCGGTCAGTGCCGACGGGGTACCGGCGGAATGGCTGGTGGCACCCGGCGCCCGCGCCGACCGTGCGGTGCTCTATCTCCACGGCGGCGGCTATGTGATCGGCTCGATCACGAGTCACCGCTACCTGATGCAGAACGTCTCCCGCCACTCCGGCGCCCGTACCCTGGGCCTCGACTATCGACTGGCGCCCGAGCATCCCTTTCCCGCCGCCATCGAGGATGCCACCAGGGCCTACCGCTGGCTGCTGGCGCAGGGAATCCAGCCCGGCCGCATCGCCATCGCCGGCGACTCCGCGGGCGGCGGCCTGACCATGGCGACCCTGCTCAGCCTGCGCGACCAGGGCGTGCCGTTGCCCGCCGCCGGGGTGCTGATCTCGCCCTGGGCGGACCTGACCGGAACCGCGGATGCGGTGACCTCGCGCGCGGCCAGCGATCCCATGGTCAAGGGCGACGGTCTGTTCAGCCTGGCCGACAAGTATCTGAACGGTGCCGATGCGAGAAATCCACTCGCCTCCCCGGTGTTCGCCGACCTGACCGGCCTGCCACCGCTGCTGATCCACGTCGGCGGCCGCGAAATCCTCTACGACGATTCCATCACGCTCGCCGCGAACGCGCGCAAGGCCAATGTGCCGGTCGCCCTGGTGGACGAGCCCGAGCTGTTCCACGTCTGGCACGCCTTCGCGCCCATGCTCGACGAGGGCCAGCGCGCGGTCGAACAGATCGGCGGCTGGCTGCAAGGCCGTTTTCAACCCTGAACGCAATATTGAGCGAGGACTTATCGATGGCCAGCCCCGAAAGCAAGAAGCTGCTGGAACTGCTGTGGAAGAACTACCCCGGCCCGTCCAGCTACGAACAGATGAAGGACAAGGTCGATAAGATGCGCGCCAACTTCGTGCAGGCGACCAAGAACTTCGCCACCCCCCCTGCCGACACCCAGGTGACGCCGGTGGATGTGGATAGCGTTGCCGCGGAATGGGTCTGCGCGCCCGGCGTGGACCAGGATCGAGTGCTGCTGTATCTGCACGGTGGTGGCTATGTGATCGGCTCGATCCACACCCACAAGGGCCTGATGGCGGCGCTGTCGCGGGCCGCCAATTGCCGGGTCCTGGCGCTCGACTACCGACTGGCACCGGAGCATCGCTATCCGGCGGCGGTCGAGGATGCCACTCGCGCCTACCGCTGGCTGCTCAAGCAGGGCTATGCGCCGAACCGCATCGCCATCGCCGGCGATTCGGCAGGCGGCGGGCTGACCCTGGCGACCCTGGTGGCGCTGCGCGACGCCGGCGACCCACTGCCCGCCGCCGCGGCCCCGATCTCGCCCTGGACCGACCTCGAGGGGACCGGCGAATCCATGCGCACCAAGGTGGACCAGGATCCCATGGTGGAGCCGGGTGGATTGATGGGCATGGCGAAGATCTATCTGGGCGACGCCGACCCGCGCCAGCCCACCGCGTCGCCCCTGCACGCCGATCTGCGCGGTCTACCGCCGCTGCTGATTCAGGTGGGAGAGTTGGAAACCTTGCTCGATGACGCCACCCGCGTCGCCGCCAGCGCCAAGGCCAAAGGCGTCGACGTGACTCTGGAAATTTGGCCCGATATGGTCCACGTCTGGCACCTGTTTGCCCCCATGGTGCCGGAAGGCCGCGAAGCGATCGCCCGCATCGGCGAATTCCTCAAGCAACATACGACTTGAAAAACAATCGATAACCAAACAGAAAAAAGGAAAAGAATATGAGCGGACGAGTAGCAGGCAAGGTTGCCCTGATCACCGGCGGCGGCTCTGGCATCGGTGCGGCGACCGCCCAGCGCCTACAGGAGGAGGGCGCCAAGGTGGTCGTGGTGGACATCAATGGTGCCAATGCCGAGCGCGTCGCGGTGGAGCTGCGCGAGC
>JADLCO010000248.1 GCA_020847115.1 Pseudomonadales bacterium
CCTTCTTCCGCCATAATCAGGCGCTGGTGGCCGAGCTGCAGGAGTTGGAGGATCGCTTCCGGCGCCGCGACATCGTTGCCGACGAGCAGGAGCTGTTCCGCTTCTACGACGAGCGGCTGCCGCCCGAGGCCACCGGCCTGCGCGCCTTCGAGCGTTGGCGGCTGGCGGCCGAGCGCGACGCGCCGGAGCTGTTGTACGTGCCCCGCGAGCGGCTGCTGCGCACTGCGCCGCTGGGAGCGGAGGAAGCGCAGTTCCCGCGGCAGATTTCCTGGCAGGGCGTCGATTATCGCATCGACTACCGCTTCGAGCCCGGCGATCCGCGCGACGGCGTCACTCTGGTGGTCCCGGTCGCCATCCTCCATCAGGTGCCGGCGCACCGCTTCGACTGGCTGGTGCCCGGGCTGCTGCGCGACAAATGCGTCGAGCTGATCAAGACCCTGCCGCGCCAGTTGCGGCGGCCGCTGGTGCCAATTCCGGACAGCGCCACGCGGCTGCTCGACGGCGTGCAGCCCGAGGACCGGCCGCTCACCGAGGTGCTGGCCGAACGCATCCGCCGGCTCACCGGACAGGAGCTGTCCGCCGACGCCTGGCAGCCGCAGCGGCTCGATGCCTTCTACCGGATGAATTATCGCCTGCTCGACGAGGCCGGCGCGGTGCTGGAGGAGAGCCGCGACCTCGCGGAACTCCGGCGCAAGTATCGCGCGAGGGTGCGCGAGTCCCTGCGCGCACCGGAGGGTGCCAGCCGCGAGCTGACCGGGCTGCGGAGCTGGGACTTTGCCGAGCTGCCCGAGGTCATCGAGGTGGCGCGCGATGGTCACCAGGTACGCGCCTATCCGGGATTGGTGGACGAAGGAGAGAGTGTCGCGCTGCGCCTGTTCGACACCCCGGCGGCGGCGCTGGCCTGCACCCGGTTGGGTCTGCTGCGGCTCGCCGCGTGCGCGCTCGCCGACGCGGTGAAGTACCTGCGCAAGGAGTTGTTCAAGGATGCGGTGTTGCGACTGGCGGCGGCCGGATTGCCGGCGCGGGAGGTGCTCGCCGAAGATGCCATCCAGGCGGCACTGGAGCGGGCACTGTTCGCCGACCGGCCGCTGCCGCGGGATGCGGCCGCCTTTGCCCAGTGCCTTGCCCGCCGCGGCGCCGTGGTTGGCATCGCGCAGGAACTGGCGGCGCGGGTGCTCGTCTGGTGCGACGACCTGCAGGCGTTGCGCCGGCTGTTTGGAACGTACGCGGCGCGCTTTCCCGAGGCGGTTGCGGAGGGGTGCGCCCAGCTCCAGTTTCTGTTCAGGCACTGGTTCCTGCGCGATACCGAGGTGCGCTGGCTGGAACAGTACCCCCGCTACCTCAAGGCGGCACTGGCGCGCTTCGAGCGCCTGCCCGGGCAGGTCGAGCGCGACCGCGACAATGCCCGGGTGATCGACGAGTTCCTCTCCTGGTGGCGCGCGGCGAGCGAGCACGCTGGCGACGCTGGTGCAGCGGCCGCGGCGCTGGCCGAATTCCGCTACCGGATCGAGGAATATCGGATCTCGCTGTATGCCCAGCAGCTGCGCACCCTGGCCCCGGTATCCGCGAAGCGGCTGGAAGCGCAGCGCGAGGAGATCCGCCGCCGGTTTGCCATTTCCGAGCCTCACCCCTAGAATGGCCGCCCCGCCGGCACTGCCGGCGGCTCCTTGCCGCACCGGCACCTCGGGCGGCTGTCACCCGTAAGGAGCGAAAATGCGTCATTACGAAGTAGTGTTTCTGGTCCATCCCGACCAGAGCGAGCTGGTTGGCGCCATGCTCGACCGCTATGTCAACATCGTCGAGAGCAGCGGTGGCGCCGTCCATCGCCGCGAAGACTGGGGCCGGCGCCCGCTGGCCTACCCCATCCAGAAGGTCCACAAGGCCCATTACGCGCTGCTCAACGTCGAATGCGGGCAGGCCGCGATCGAGGAGATCGACTCGGCGTTCCGCTTCAACGACGCGGTGCTGCGCAGCCTTATCATCAAGCGCGATCGGGCGATGACCGAGGAAACCCAGTTCCTGAAAGAAGAACGCGCCGATCGCGCCGAGAAGGAAGCGCGCGAGCGCCGTGAGGCCGAGCGCGCCGCGCGGGCCGCGGCCGAGGAAGCCGCCTCGGCTGAAGCCCCCGTGGTGACCGATGAGGCAGAGGAGGAGGGTTGACCATGTCCAGATTCAATCGTCGGCGCAAGTTCTGCCGTTTTACCGCCGAGGGCATCACCGAGATCGATTACAAGGATCTCGAGCTGTTGCGGCCCTATGTGTCGGAAACCGGCAAGATCGTACCCAGCCGCATCACCGGCACCAACGCGCGCTACCAGCGCCAGCTGGCGACCGCGATCAAACGGGCGCGGTTCCTGGCGCTGCTGCCCTACAGCGACAGCCACAAGTAACCAGGACGGCGACCGTGCTGGCCCTGGCGCGGTTCATCATGGCCAGCCGGGTGCGCGCCGCGCTGGTCGCCTGCGCGGGCAACCTGGTGCCGCTGCTGAGTCCCGCGGCGGTGGCCTTGGTGGCGCTGCGCAAGGGCGGCCGGGAAGGATGCATAGTGGCGCTGTGGGCGGTGCTCCCGCTGGTGGCGATGCTCTATGCCGAGGGCATGGCCCCGCCGCTGGTCTGGACTTCGCTGCTGACGGTGGCGGTGGTGATGGCCGGCGCGCTGGTCTTGCGCGGTACCGCCTCCTGGCAGCTCGCACTGTTGACCCTGGTGGGCGCCAGCGCGGCGACGGCACTGGCGATGGGCGACCTGCTGAGCACGGAGGTCGCCGCGTTCGGCGACGCACTCGAAGCGATGTTCGCCCAGGTGCGGGCAGCCGGCGGAGGGCCGAACTGGCAGCCTGATGCGACCATGGTGCTGGGGCTGCTGGCCTGGGTGATGGCGGTGAGCGCGCTGGGCAGCCTGTTGCTCGGGCGCTGGTGGCAGGCGCTGTTGTACAACCCCGGCGGCCTTGGCCGGGAGCTGCGCGGCTTGCGGGTGAGTGCTCCCGTAGCCGTGGCGCTGATGGCCGGCTGGGTGCTCTGCCAATTCGCCCCCGTGGGTTACATGGCCTGGGGCAATCTGCTCGGCCTGCCGCTGTTCGTGAACGGTGTGGTGTTGGTGCATCACCTGGTCGCATCCTCGCCACGGGTCGGCGGGCACTGGCTGGCGGTGTTCTATATCGGTCTGGTGCTGTTGTTGGGCCCCCTGGGTTTGTTGTTGACCGGCGTGGGTTTCATGGACAGCCTGGTGGATCTGCGGGCGCGGTTCGCTCGCCGCTCGGGCAATTCGGGCAATTCGGGCAATTCGGGCAAAGACAGTTGATCGGTTGAACAAGCAGCGAGGTAGGTAGCAATGGAAGTGATTCTGTTGGAGAAGACGGGGCGGCTCGGCAATATCGGCGACCGCGTCAAGGTGAAGGCAGGCTATGGGCGCAACTATCTGATTCCGAAGGGCAAGGCCGTATTCGCCACGGCCGAGAACCTGGCCCGCTTCGAAGCCCAGCGCGCCGAACTGGAGCGTGCGGCGGCAGAGCGGCTGGCCACCGCCGAGGCGCTCGCCGAACGCATCGGCCAGGTCGGCACGCTGCGCATCGGTGCGGTGGCCGGCGAGGGGGGCAAGCTGTTCGGCTCGATCGGGGCGCGGGATATCGCCGATGCCCTGGCCGCGGCCGGCATCGAGGTCGCCCGTACCGCGATCCGCCTGCCAGTGGGGGCGATCCGCGAGCTGGGTGAGTTCACCGTGGGCATTCAACTGCACTCCGACGTGGTTCAGGACGTCACCGTCTCGGTGGTCGAGGAATAACCCATCCCGCGGCGGTGGCGCGGCTTGCGGGGTCGGCGCCGTTGCGAGGGCGTATCGATGCCAGCAGCTACGGCAACGGGAGAGGCCTCGCGTGCGGCGCCGGACCGGTGCCGCGGTGACGGGGGCTGAGGCCGTGGCCCAGTGGTTGCCGGACGATCTCGGCGATCCCCAGCTGCCCCATTCGCCGGAGGCGGAACAGGCGGTGCTGGGCGGGCTGATGCTCGCCAACCAGGCGTTCGACGAGGTGGCCGCCACCCTCGGCGAAGCCGATTTCTTTCTGCGCGAACACCGCGTCATCTATGCCGCCATGGGCCGGCTGGCCCGCGCCGGGGAGCCGCTCGATGCCCTGACCCTCGCCGAGGCGCTGAAGAACCAGGGGCGGCTGACCGAGGCCGGGGGCGACGCCTATCTGGTGGACTTGGTCCACAATGCGCCGGGTACCGCCAATCTGCGCGTGTACGCACAGATCGTCCTGGAGCGGTCGGTGGTGCGGCGGTTGATCGAGGCCGCCACCGACATTCTGCGCAAGGGCTACAACCCGCTCGGCTGGGACAGCAGCAAGCTGCTCGCCGAGGCGGAGCGGCGCCTGCTCGAGGTCATGGAGCACCGCCCCAAGGAGGGCGGTTTCCGCCACGCCACCGAGGTGTTGCGCGACGTGATCGCGCGCATCGACGAGCTCTATCGGGCGGATTCTCCGATCACCGGCCTGGCGAGCGGCTTCGCCGATCTCGACGGCATGACCGCGGGCTGGCAGGATTCCGATCTGGTGATCGTCGCCGGCCGCCCGTCGATGGGCAAGACCGCGTTCGCGCTGAATATGGCCGAACACGCCATGCTGCACCAGGAGCGGCCGGTGCTGGTGTTCAGCCTGGAGATGCCGGCCAGCCAGCTGGTGATGCGCATGCTCTCGTCCATGGGGCGCATCGATCAGACCCGGATGCGCAGCGGCCGCTTGGAACCCGACGATTTCAACAAGCTGGCCGGCGCCGCGGCGCGACTCAAGGATCGCCCCCTGTTCATCGACGACACGCCCGGGCTGAATCCCATGGAGCTGCGAAACCGGGTGCGGCGCCTGGTGCGCGAGCGGCGCGATGGCCTCAAGGCCCAGGTGCCCGAGACCGCGCCCGAGCAGCTCGATGCGGCGGCGCGGCCGGCACTGATCCTGGTCGACTACCTGCAGCTGATGTCGTCGGCGATGCCGGCCGAGGGCCGGGTGCAGGAGATCTCGCAGATCTCCCGCGAGCTGAAGACCATCGCC
>JADLCO010000249.1 GCA_020847115.1 Pseudomonadales bacterium
CGCGATGGCTGGCCGCGGGTGGCGATGGTCGGGCTCCGGCCGGCGTCCGTCAAGGGCACTGGCGCCGCGCCGGCCTGCTGGTAGACTCGCCTCCCCTTTCCGTCGCGCCATGCCATGATCGAGGGCCATCACCCGCCGCCCCGCACCTGGGTGCTGCTGGGCTGCAAAGCCGGCGACAACAACCAGGTGCTGGCGCTGGCCGATGCCCTGGGTTGGCCCTACGAGGTGCGCGAGATCCGCAACCGCCCCTGGGAACTGGCCACCAACCTGCTGGCCGGCACCCGGCTCTGGGGCGTCGACCGCCGCCGCTCCTCGGCGCTGGCGCCACCCTGGCCGGAACTGGTGCTCAGCGCCGGGCGCCGCAACGAGCCGGTGGCGCGCTGGCTGCGGCGCCAGAGCGGAGGCCGCGCGAAGCTGGTGCATATCGGCCGGCCCTGGGCGCCGCTCGCCGCCTTCGACCTGATCGTGACCACGCCCCAGTATTTCCTGCCGGCGGCGGCCAACGTGCTCCACAACCGCCTGCCGCTGCACCGCATCGACCCGGATCGCGCCCGCGCCGCGGCGGCCGCACTGGCATCCGAACTGGCCATGCTGCCACGACCGCACACCCTGGTGCTGCTGGGCGGCGACAGCGGGCCCTTCGTGTTTACCGAAGACAAGGCCCACCGGCTGGCGGCGCTGGTCGATGACCTGGTCGCCACCGGGGGCGGCGCAGTGCTCGCCACCGACAGCCGCCGCACCCCAGCCGCCGCCAGTGCGGCCTTCCGCGCGGCACTGCGGGCGCCCTGCCGGTTCTTTGCCTGGAGCGATCCGGGACCGAGCCGCTATCTGGCGCTGCTGGGTGCAGCCGACCTCCTGGTGCTCACCGCCGAGAGCATGTCGATGCTGGCCGAAGCGCTGGCGATGGCAAAGCCACTGCACCTGTTCAGTCTGCACGACCCGGAGGCCTGGTGGCGGCGCGCCCACAACTGGCGAATCAAACCACTCAGCCACCATCTGGCGATGGCATTCGGGCCGCGGCGGATGCGCCGCGACGTGACGCGCATGCTGGAACTCGCAGTGGCGGAAGCCCGCGCCCAGTGGCTGGGCGCACCGCCGCCGCCAGTAACGGAACCGGCGCCCCCGGTTGCGCCCGGCGACGATCTGGAACGCGCCGCGCAACGGGTGCGGGCGCTGTTCGGAGCCTGACTCAGGCCGCGGCGGCCAGGCCGCCGCCGGCGAGCGGATGCCGGGGCGGTGGCGGCAGATCCGTCGTGCGCGCCAGCACCTCGAAGGCATCGTGGCGGACGTGGTCGTTGGCCATCTCCGCGCGCAGCTCGGCTGCGTCAATCAGCCCCTGGGCCAGACACTCCTTCAGCAGGCCGAAGAAGAACCACTCCTGGTTGCGGTCGGGATGGGCGCGGTAGTTGCCCATCAGGCCATATTCGCCGAACAGATGGCGACGCAGGCGCAGCAGCCAGGCGGCGGGCGGAAACAGCCGGAAGCGCTCGCTGGGCCGCCAGTCCACCGGCAGGCCGGTCTTCCAGGGCTGGGTCTTGCGGCGGGTGGTGTGGAGCATGCGGGTGGCGGGGGTAAAGCGGTCGAAGTCGTTCCACTCCGGCTCGAAGAAGCCGATGCTCTCGCGCGGCTCGTTCTTGAGGCACACCCAGGGCTGGTAGTCGTAACCGGCGTCGAACATGGCGTTGAACTGGCGCTCCGGGTCCCAGTGGCGCAACTGGGCGCAGTCGAGCAGCATCACGCTGCTGGCGAAGCACTTGTCCACCAGGCCCTTGGGCCCGGAGCGCATCCGGCACAGGATCGCCTTGCCGCCCATGTCGCGGCTGAGCAGCGGCCAAACGTCGGCGGCGGCGAACACGTCGGGGTCGATCACCAGGGCGCGGCCCTGGAAGTTCATCAGCTGCGGCGGCAGGAAGCGGGTCGGGGTGAAGGATTGCAGGTCGTCGTTCAGCCACACCCGCTGCACGCCGTCGCGCAGGTAACGCTGGCCCTCGCGCGCCGCGAACCAGGGGTAGTCGCGCAGGTCGATGATGCGCACGTCGAAGCGGTCGTTGTGCTGCGAGAACCGCCGCAGCGCGTAAGCGGCGACCTTGGCGCCGACGATCTGCTTGTGGTTGGTCTGGATGAAGACGCAGTGATCCATCGATGGTAACGGCGACGTCCGGCGAGGCCGCCACTATAGCAAGGCGAGCCGCGAGCGGCAGCCGTCGCCGCTGACCCCGATCAAGCGCCGCGCTGGCGGGACGGTGGCGCAAGGGTGTAGGCTGCACCGGTGCTGTCCGCTGGAGAACCGGCTTGGCCCTGATCGATCTCGACGCCCTGCGCCGGGCGCCCCTCGTGCGCGATCCATTCGACTTCCTGGTGGCGCCCGACGCCCTGGGCCCGGCCGCCCAGGCCGCTGTGCACGCCGACTACCCCGACATCACCACCCCGGCCAACCACAAGTTGGAGGATCTGCGGCCAGGGCCTGCGTTCGCGCAGCTGATGGCCGAACTGCAGAGCCCCGAATTCGCCCGCGCGCTGGGCGCGCGCTTCGACCTGCCGCTCGACACCATGCCCACCACCATCACCGTGCGCAAATACTGCGAGCGCACCGACGGCGACATCCACACCGACCACCGCAGCAAGCTGCTAACGGTGCTGCTCTACTTCAACCCGCAATGGCCTTCGCCCGAGGGCCGGCTGCGCTTCCTGCGCGCGGCCGACGACCTCGACGACTACGCCGCGGAGGTGCCCCCGTTGGCCGGCACCCTGCTCGCGTTCCGCCGCACCGACCACTCCTGGCACGGCCACAGCCGCTACGTGGGCGAGCGGCGCATGGTGCAGCTCAACTACCTCGACCCGCGCCCGCTGGCGCTGCTGCAGCAGCGCGCCGCGCGCTTGGCCACCCACTTCATGAAGGACGTGCTGCGGCTGCGGTGAAGCAATGCTCAAGGCCGCACGCCGCCAAAGCGCGGCCGCAATAACATGAACATGATCCACATCTGCACAATTCCGTTGCGCACGACCAGATAGCTGGTTACAACCTTGGTAGCCAAAACCTCTCAGCAATCCCGCGCTACTGGCTCACCTGAAAGTCAGACATCTGCTAACTTGCAGTACTTTTGCAGCATATCGAGGGTTTTTTCAGTGTGTGAGAGTAGCGATTTGGACATCCTTTCTGCACCGGCATAATCCCGCGATTGCCCATAAAGGGCCATCATGGAATTGAGGTTGACCGAGTCCATAAACCAATTGTATAGCGCGGCCTGAACCTGGGCGAGACTTGAACGGCTCGCCTGTAATCGCTCTTGTGGTTTGAACAGAAAGAAAGCAAGTATGTCAGCCATGCCCAATGTGCCAAATATCGCAGGAAGCAGAGGCGCTTGGCCCACAATGGCTATTCCGGTCGCAGCCACGATCAACGCGACCCCCAAATAAAAAGTGATCTGGTACATGAGCATCGTCGATCGATAGGCTTTGTCGATCTGTTCGAGCGTCTTCTGAAGGCCAAGCTTCATCTGCTTGGCTACCGCCAATGTATCCTCCTGAGCTGCCTGCAACTGAGCCTGCGATTTGCGGTTGACTTCCTGCTGGCTTTCCGCACCCACGGACATGAGATTAAAAATTGCGAGTGTCGCTGTTGCCTCGTCATCTACTATTCCGTGCGCCGCCAAAGCCGCTGTGGGATCCGTCTGCAACGCTTGCACCAAGCTCCCGTCATGAAGCGTGCGACAGAGAAAATCGAAGGCAGATGCACCAGACATTTGGAATACTCCGTGAAATTGCGCTTCGCCGCACTTGTCAGAAGGCAGGCCAGACCCACTGCACCGTACTGGTCGCTCTTACTATCAGTCAACGCGCAATTTGGACTGCTCACCTATTCACCTATCTACCTATCTACCCACCAGCCCCCGAATCCTTTCCACCACCACCTGCAAGTCGTCCGGCGGAACGGTGCCGCCGATGCGCAGGGGTTCGCCGGCCCAGACGGCGAGGTGGCGCTCGACCAGCAGTTCGTGGAAATGGCGGAAATCCCGCGTGCCCTGGAGCAGCCCGAGGCGATCCCAGCGGTAGATGAAGCGGGCAAGCGCCTGGCGGAGGCGGTCGCCGCGGGTTGCGCCGAGCGGGCTGAACAGCTTGCGCTGCCATTGGCGGCGCAACTGATCGAGGCCGCCGAACAGTCCGGTGGGCAGCGGGAAGATCGCGAGGGGTTTGCCGAGCGCGGCGACCTCGACCTGCATGGAGATGCTGTCGCCGGTGACGACGAAGCCGTCGGCGGTGCCGAGCAGCGCGCGATAGGGATTGTCGACGGCGCTGGGCGTGCCTTCCGGCGGCGCTTCGTCCGGCCAGGCAAAAAGGGGCACTTCGCGCGGCAGCCTGGCGCGCAGGGTTTTCACCACCTTGGCCGGGGTGCGGCGGCTGGTGACCACATAGGCGGTGCCGCCGAGATCGCGGATGCGCGCGACTTCGGCGACCAGCGCCCGCGCCACCCGGGCGTTCATGCGAAAGGGGCCGGTGGGGCCGCCGATGAACAGCGCGATCAGCGGCCGTTGCAGGCCCACGAGGCGGCTGCGCCAGCGCTCGGCCTCGACCTTGATGGCATCGGCACTCACCCGCATCAGTGGCAAGGTGATGGGCAGGTAGTTGGGCAGCGGCGGCAGATGGTTCTCGCCGCTCGCCACCACCAGATCGAATTCGTGCATGGCGCCCGAGGGTTTGCCGATGTGGACCACGCGGGTGCGGTTCGCCGATTGCTTGCGCACCCAGAGCGCCGCCATCGCCGGGCGCCGGCCCGAGGTGATGATCAGCTCCGGCCAGGGCGCATCGAGGCTGTCGGAGCGATCGAGATCGAGGTGGTCCAGGGTGGCGCGAAAGCGCGGCTTCGCTTTTTGATAGCGCGGTTTCATCACCAGGTTCTTGCGATCGCAAGGCCAGCCGAGCGCAGCGGCGACCGCCTCCACCTGGCCGTTGTCGCCGCGCTTGTCGCCGAGCAGCAGCCAGGTGGTCGGGGTACGCTTCAGCATCCCGCTCAGCCGGCGCGATAGCCCAGCGCGGGATCGAGGTGCGCGGCGACTAGGGCTTCCAGCTCGGCGGCCTGCTCGGGCGTCAGCTCGTCGCGGTAGCCGCCGACCTTGCCGCGCCGGGTCTTGAAGGCGGTGGGATCGCCGCGCCGGCGCAGGCGCATGCCGCCCTGGCGGAAGAAGCCGCTGGCTTCCATCTGGCGCAGGTTGTCGAAGGAGGCGAACTGCACCGCCTCGCGGATCTCCTCGGCACTGAAGGATTCCCCCATGAAGGCAGTGATCTCGGCCAGCACCTGCTCGGGCTGCGCGCGCAGATCCTCGTAGCGCACCACCAGCCGGCGTTCCAGCGTCTGGACGTTGCGGTACCAGGTGTTGAGATAGTCGATCAGAAACGGCAGACCGATGTCGCTGTGGCGGATGAACTCCCACATGCCCACGCTGCGCCGGTCGATGGGGTGGGCGATGGCGTGGTTGATCAGCTCCTGCTTGGCGCGCGACTGGCGGCGGGTGAACTGGTAGTACCAGGACACCGCGATGTCGATGGGGTTGCGCACCAGCAGCAGCACCGGCTTGTGGCGCAGCGGGTTGTCGGGCGCGCCGGCCGCGAGGCGCTCGCCCACCGCGCCCTCGTAGCTGTAGCAGGCGTTGGTGGCGGCGAGGCGCGGAATCTCGGGAATCTTGCGGGCGAATTCGTCGGTGTTGATGAGCTGCGAGGCCGGCAGCCCGTGGCGCACCTGATAGAGCCGCGACAACATCACCTTGAGCCAGGTGTTGCCGCTCTTGGGATGGCCGATGATCAGGAGGCTGGCGCGCTCAGCCTTGGCCAGTTCGAGCTGCGCCAGATACTTGCGCCGCAGCGCCACCCGAGCCGCTGCCGGCAGCAGCTCGGTGGGCGCGATGATGAGCGCTTTCTTCACTCCGTCACTGAGTTGCATGGCGTGGCCCGATCGGGAAACGGCGCGCAGTATGAGGCAGTCCCCGCGCCATCGCCAACCGTGGGTCGCCGCCGCTGGCGCGGTGCTACACTGCGCGGCTTCCTCGATCGCGCTGGAAACGCCGTGACGGCCAGCCCCTTCGCTCACTCCACCTGCGCCCGCCCGCTCCACGGGATCGCCCTGTCATGAGGATGATGCTGGCGCTGTTTCGCCAGCACCGCTGGCGCACCAGCTTGGTCATTTTTGGCCTGTTCCTGTCCGGCCTCGCCGAGGGCATCGGCCTGTCGGCGTTGCTGCCGCTGCTCAACGTCGCCATCGCCAGCGAACGGCAACACGCCGGCACGCCGCCGGGAGAATTCGAACAGCGGGTGCTCGACGTGCTGACTGGGCTCGGCATCAGCCCCACCGTCGGCGCTCTGCTCGGAGTGATCGTCGCCGGAGTGGCGATCCGCAGCCTGCTGCTGCTCGCGGTGCAGCGCCAGGTGGGCTACACGGCGGCACAGATCGGCACCGAGCTGCGCCTCGATCTGCTGCGCGCGGTACTGCGCAGTCGTTGGGAGTACTTCCTCCACCAGCCGATCGGCCGGCTCACCAACGCGCTCGCCACCGAGGCGCAGCGCTCCTCGGATTCCTTCGTCTACGGTGCCACCGCGGTCACCTTTCTCATCCATGCGCTGATCTACGGCGCGATCGCGGTGGCGATTTCCTGGCAGGCGACACTGCTCAGCCTGGTGGCGGGGACGCTGGTGATCGGCTCGTCGCACTTCCTGGTGCGGATGACGCGCCGCGCCGGGCGTCGCCAGACCCAACTGCTCGGCTCGCTGATGGCGCGCCTCACCGACACCCTGCAATCGGTGAAACCGCTGAAGGCCATGGCCCGCGAACATCTGGCCGACCAGGTACTGGCCGGCGAGACGGTGCGCCTCAACCGTGCCCTGCAACGCCAGGTGTTCAGCAGTGCGCTGCTCAACTCGGTGCAGGATCTGCTGTTTGCCAGCTTCATTGCGCTCGGCATCTATCTGGCGCTGGTGGTATTCCGGGTCGAACTGAGCACGGTGCTAGTGCTCGCCATCGCCCTGGCGCGGGCCTTCGGCTCGCTGGGCAAGGTGCAGAAGCAGTACCAGAAAATGACCCAGGGCGAGAGCGCCTACTGGGCGCTGCAGGAGGCGATCGCCGGCGCGGCGGCTGCCGCCGAGCGCCTGGACGCGGGCCGTGCGCCCACGCTCAAGGCGCGCATCGAGCTGGCCGACCTGAGCTTCGCCTACGACAGCCGTCCGGTGTTCGCGCACCTCGATCTGGAGATTCCCGCCGGCGCTATGACGGTGCTGATCGGGCCGTCCGGCGCCGGCAAGACCACGGTGATCGATCTGGTGATCGGTCTGGTCCGCCCGCAAGCAGGCAGCGTGCGCATCGACGGCACCGACCTCGCCGAGATCGATCTGCGCGCCTGGCGCGGCGGCATCGGCTATGTGCCCCAAGATACGGTGCTGCTCCACGACAGCATCCTCCACAACGTCACCCTAGGGGATCCCGCGCGCTCCGCTGCCGATGCCGAACGCGCCCTGCGCGCCGCCGGCATCTGGGACTTCGTCGCATCCCTGCCCCAGGGCCTCCACACCCCGGTGGGCGAACGCGGCGGCAAGCTCTCCGGTGGCCAGCGCCAGCGCGTCGCCATTGCCCGCGCCCTAGTCAACCAGCCGCAACTGCTGATCCTCGACGAGGCCACCAGCGCGCTCGACCCGGCCAGCGAACGGGAGATCTGCCAGACCCTGGCCAGCCTCAAGGGCCAGTTGACCATCCTCGCGATTTCCCACGACAGCGCCCTGGTGGAGATCGCCGACCGGGTCTACCAGCTCGACCACGGGCAGGCCCGGCCGCTACCCGCCACCCTGCCCGCTGCCAGCCCGCGCTGACTTCCGGAAGCCGAGTGCCGATCACCACCGCAACCGCAGACTTGCAGCGCCTGGCGCCATGGATGGCGGGCATCGCGCTGTTCGCCGCGGCCCTGTGGTGCGCCCATGGCAGCCACCCACTGGCGGCAGCATTGGGCGCCGGTCTGGGACTACTGGTGATCGGCCACGCCGATGGCACCCGCGACGGTCCCCGGGCCGCGCTGCGCCACGCGGCGGTGGCGGCCTGCCTGGCGCTGGCGGCGGACCCGGAGCTGCGCCCCTGGCAGACGCCCGCCCAGTGGAGCGATCTGCTGCGCCTCACCCCGCTGGGCGCGGCCCTGGCGCTGGCCGCCTACGGCGTCGCGGCCGGACTGCTGCCCCTGCGCCAGCGCCGCCCGCTGCCGGCGGCCACCACCGCGATCCTGCTGCTGGCTCCCTTCGCGCTGTTCAACGGCCTGTTCGTGCTCGCCGCCCCGCCACTGCTCGACGATCTCGGCGCGCGCCTCGGCGGCTGGCTGCCGGCCGCCCTGCAGCGGCCCTTCGCCAGCTGGCTGGTGCTGGGGTTGTTCGGCGAGTGGCTGATCCAGGGTCTCGGCCTCGCGGTGGATCAGCGCTGGACCCGGGCGCCGCGGCTGCACGCCCTGCTGTGGGCGGTCGCGGCCCTGGCCGTGGCCTCGCCCCATGGCGCCGACTGGGGCAGTGGCGCCTGGCTCGCCGGCCAGCCGCTGGCGCTGCGCCTGCCGCTGCTGATCCTGGCGGCGGCGCTCGCCCAGGCGGGCCTCTGGGGCCAGACCTTCCTGCTCACCGGCGCCGTGCTCGACGTGCTGCGGGGCCGTCGCCCCACCTGGGCCGCGCTGTTCGACCACTGGCGCAGCGGGACGCTCAAGGGCGCTGTGTACAGCGCCTGGTTCGTGGCCATCATCCAGGGCGGCGCGCTGCTCGGCGGCGGCCTGTCGGGCGGCTGGATCGCCGCCCAGCCACAGCTCGCCGGGCTGCTGCTCGGCGCCGCTTTGTTTCCGCTGGCACGGGTGATCATCGAGACCTTCGACGGCAGCCCGGCGCTGCACGGGCGGCTGGCGGCGGCCTATCGGGAGCCGGCCAACCTGCTCCATGGCGCCGTCGCGGGCAGCGCCCTAGGGCTGTGGCTCCAGCTCGACCTGGTCGCCCTGGACCCCTCCGCACGCTTCGGCCGCGGCTTCCTGGCCGGTGCCCTGGCCTACGCCGGCGTCGCCCTGCTGCGCGATCTCACCACCATCGCCCGCGGTCGGCGCCGACGCCCGCAGCGCATTGCGGTGTACGGGTTGATGGCGCTAATGGGCGGCGTCACCGGCGGCCTGCTGGCCTGGTATTTCGATGCCGGCCAGCTCGCCGTGGTGGTCGAGCGCTTGCGCGATTTCGCCGCGGTGCACTACCCGGCGAGCGGCCGCGGCAGCTACGACTACGTCGTCTATCCGCTGTTCAGCAAGTGGGGCGCCACCGATCTCGGCACCGTGGCCGGCGGCGTCAAGCTGTTCTACGCGCAGTCGCTGTCGGGCGTGCTGCAATGGTCGCTGGCCGCACCCCTGTTCAGCCTCAACCTGGTGCTGCTGACCGCGTTGATCCAGCGCCGGCTGGCGCCGATCCGCGCCACCTTCAGCCGCGCCGGGCTAGCCGAGGTCGGCGCCCAGACGGTGCGGGTGCTGCGCTGGGGGCTGTGGATGGCACCCATCATCGGCACCTTCCTGCGCATGACGGCGGACCCGGCCTGGTACAACCAGGACGGTGCGGTGCGCTCCCTGCTGGCCACCGCTCAGGAGCTGCTGCGCGCGGACGACGGCTTTCGCGCCTGGAGCCTGGAACTGTTCCTGGGCCTGATGGCCTACGACTGGCTGCGCGTGCTGATCTGGTTCGACCACATGGGCCTGCGCGTGGCGACGCTGGTCAATTTCTCCTTCGTCGGCATGGACGCGGTGGACGCGCGCCTGGCGCGCGCGCTCGGCCACGGGCCGCGCGGCCAGGTCGTCCCGGAGGGCCTGCGCCGCTTCGCCACCTGGGCGCCGCTGCTGGTGCCGTTCTACATTCCCCGGGGCAGCGAGTGGGATCAGGTGTGGGTGCGCGCCGAGCAGCTGCAGGGCCAGACCGGCCCGCTGCTGCCTGCGGTGCATGATCTGCTGGGCGCCTACGCGCTGGCGGGGGTGGTGGCGACTGCGCTCACCGCCTGGGTGCTGGTGCGCGCCCGGCGCGCCGGCACCCTGCACCAGGTACGCCAGGCGCCGCTGCACCGGCTCGGTAATGGCCTCTATACGCTGCGTCTGGGCGACGACGGCCGCGGCTATGCGCAGGCCATCCGCGTGCGCCGCGGCTGTCCGGACATCGACCTCACGCGCCGGCCGGATGACGATCTGGACCGCCGTGGGCGGTTTTTCTACCTGGTGGAGCCGGGCCAGCCGGTGTGGTCGCCGACGCGCGAGCCCTGTCCGGCGGCCGGCGTGCGGCACCGGGTGACCGAGCTATCGTCGACGGCACTCGCCTTCGCGGCCGAGGCGGCCGGCCTGCGCGCCAGCGCGCGCGTCGAAGTGCCGGCCGCAGACCCGGTCGAGCAGTGGACCATCACCCTCGAGAACCCCGGCGAGCGACCGCGCCGCCTGCGCCTGGTGAGCTTTCAGGAACTGATCCTGAGCCCGGAAGGTGTGGCGCGTCACCCGGCCTTCAACGCCCAGCACATCGGCAGCCGTTTCGTGGCGCCGCTGGCCGCGCTGCTGGCGCACAGTCGCCTGCTGACCGACGCCCGCGGCCGCCCGGCCGGCGAGGTGGCCTTTCACGCCGTGGCAGCGGACGGCCAGCGCGTGCGCCTGGTCGGCTACGAGGACAGCGCCGGGCGTTTTCTGGGCGCGGGCGGGGTGGCGCAGCCGGATGGCCTGGCCATGAATGCGCCGCGCCGGCCGGACGACGAGGGCCTGCTGTACCCGTTCGATCCGGCCTGCTCGCTGACAGTGGAAGTGGACCTGCCGCCGGGCGGGCGGGTCGAGGTGCGCTTCGTCACCGGTTTTGCGCCGCACACCGACGCCGCGGTGGACCTGATCGTGCGCCGGCTCGGCACGCCCCGGCCGACGCCGGTGCGGCTCGCCGCCGCACTCGCCGTCGTGCGGCAGGTGCGCGATGCCACGCCTCCCGCCAGCACCTTCTCGGCTGACGGCTGGACGCTGCACGTGGACGGCACCGCCGCGCGGCCCTACAGCCACTTGATCGCCAATGCGCTCGGCCACGGCCTGGTGCTGGACAGCGCCGGACACATCGCCGCCTTTGCCGGCAACAGCCAGCAGAATGCGCTGACGCCGTTCCGCGCCTCGCCGGGCAGCCACCGCCTGCCGGGAGAGGCACTGTACGTGGTGGATGTGCACTCCGGCGCCGGCGCCTGTCCCACCTTCGCGCCGCTGCGCCGGCGCGAGGTGGCGCACGCGGCGCGCTTCGCGCCGGGGCAGGCGTGGTTCGCCAGCACGGCCGGCGAGCTGGAGCTCGAACTGTCGCTCGGTGTGGCGCCCGACCGCCCCGTGCAGTGGCGGCTGCTGCGCATCGCCAACCGCGGCGCGGTGCCGCGGCGCGTGCGCGTGGTGGGCTATTTCGAATGGGTGCTGGCCGAACTGCCGATGGACAGCCGCGGCCGGCTGGAGGTGGCTGCCTCGGGCGGCGTGGTGCTGGCGCGCAATCCGGACAACGGCTTTGCGCCCGGCTGGGCATTCGTGGCCAGCAGTCTGGCCGCGCCGGCGGTCGAGACCGTGCGCAGCCGCTTCGTCGGCAAGGCGGAGGGGCCGCTGCCCTGTTTCGTGGGCCTAGGTGCCGGTGACCCGGCGTCGATCGACGACGGCAGCCGCATCGCGGCACTGTCACAGGAGATCGACCTGCCGGCCGGCGGCGAGACACTGGTCTGTTTTGCGCTGGGTCAGGCGCCGACGCGCGCGGCGGCGCTGGCGCGCGAGCAGATCCTGCGCCACGCCGGCCAGCAGTTCGTGGAGGGCGACGTGCTGCACTGGTGGCACCCGCTGACCGGCGATCGCACCGGCTTTGCCGCCCGCACCCGCGCCAGCGACCCGCAGGCCTGGCTGCCGTATCTGGCCGCGCAGTACGTCGCGGCCACCGGCGATGCCGGCGTCCTGGATGAGCGCACCGCCTTCGTCGAGGGCCCGGCCATCCCGCATGGCGCCGAGGGCCGGGGCTTCGCGCCGCGGCCTTCGGCCGAGCGGGCCACGCTGTACGAACACTGCCGGCGCGCCATCGACTACATGCTGGCCCGGCGTGGCCGCGACGGCCTGCCACTGATCGGCACCGGCGACTGGAACGACGCGCTCGATCGCATCGGCCACTGCGGGCGCGGGCAAAGCGTGTGGCTGGGGATGTTCCTGCACCGGGTGCTGGTCGATTTCATCCCGCTGGCGACGGCGCGCGGCGATGCCGCCACGGCGGCGCGCTGGCAGGCGGCGGCGCAGGCGCTGCGCACGGCCATCGCCGGCGTGCGCCGCGGGGCGCGCTACCTGCGCGCCATCGACGATACTGGCACGGAGCTGCTACACGCCAATGCGCTCACCGCCGCCTGGCCGGCGCTGTCCGGTGCGGGGCCGGCCGCCGACGCGCGGGCGGCGCTGCGCGCCGAGCTGCCGCAGCTCGAAACCGAGGTGCTGGTGCGCGTGCAGTGGCCGCCGTTCGACGAGCACGCCAACCCCTGGCCGGGGCGTATCGCGCTGTACCCGCCCGGCGTGCGCGAGAACGGCGGCCAGTACTCCCACGGCGCCTCCTGGCTGGTGGATGCGCTGGTGATGCTGGCCCGAGAATCCGGCGACCCGGCGACGGCGCGCGAGCTCGGCGAGACTGCCTGGCGGCTGTGGCAGAAGATCTCGCCGCTGGGCCGCGACGCGCCCGCGCAGGCGGCGCGCTATGGCCTGGCGCCGAACCAGCAGCCGGCCGACATCTACAGCGGTCTCGGCCACGAGGGTCGCGGCGGCTGGAGCTGGTACACCGGCGCTGCCGCGCGCATGCTCCACGCCGCCCATCTGTTGCTCGGCATCGAGCGGCGCGGCGGCGAGATCGAGCTGCGGCCACTGTCCGGCGCCGGCCCCCAACGGCGGCGAGTGCAGGTGCACGGCGAGGCGATCGAAAGGGATTGAACGGCCGGCGTCTCCACACGGTTACAATGCCGCCCGCCCGCGGGCCCGGTCCCCGCCTCCACCGCCCGTCGTTCCATCACCCGAGGACATGCACATGATGCTGTGGTTCATCCTGGGTCTCGCTGCCCTGGTGCTGGGCGCCGAATTGCTGGTGCGCGGCGCCTCGCGGCTGGCGCTCGCCTTCGGCATTTCACCGCTGGTGGTTGGCCTTACCGTAGTCGCCCTCGGCACCAGCGCGCCGGAGCTCGCGGTGTCGGTGCAATCCGCCTTCGCTGGGCAAGTGGATATCGCTCTGGGCAACGTGGTCGGCAGCAACATCTTCAACGTGCTGTTCATTCTCGGCGCCTCGGCGCTGATCGTGCCGCTGACGGTCCACCAACAGGTGATCCGTCAGGAAGTACCGATCCTGATCGGCGCTTCGCTGCTGCTCTGGGCGCTGGCCGCCGACGGCGGCATCGCGCGCTGGGAAGGGCTGCTGCTCGCCGCCCTGGTGGTGGGTTACACGGTGCTGCTGATCCGCCAGAGTCGGCGCGAAACCGCCGCCGTGCTGGCCGAAGTGGACGCCGAGTACGCCGAAGCCTTCGCCGCACCCGGCTCCGGCTGGCGCGACCACTGGGGCATCCAGCTGCTGCTGATCCTCGCGGGGCTGGCGCTGCTGGTGCTCGGTGCGCGCTGGCTGGTGGAGGCCGCGGTGGAGTTCGCGCGGGTGCTGGGCGTCAGCGAAACGGTGATCGGGCTCACCATCGTCGCCGTTGGCACCTCACTGCCCGAGGTCGCAACCTCGATCCTGGCAGCGATCCGTGGCGAGCGCGACATCGCCGTGGGCAACGCGGTGGGCAGCAATATCTTCAATATCTTCGCCGTGCTCGGCATTTCCGCCAGCGTGGCGCCTATGGCGCTCGCGGTGTCACCGGCGCTGCTGCATTTCGATCTGCCAGTGATGGTGGCGGTCGCGGTCGCCTGCCTGCCGGTGTTCTTCAACGGTAGCCGCATCGCGCGCTGGGAAGGCGCCCTGTTCCTGGGCCTGTACGCCGCCTACACGACCTATCTGATTCTCCACGCTACCAGCCACCCGGCTTTGGCCGACTACCGCGCCGCGATGGGCCTGATGCTGCCGCTGCTCGCCGTCACCCTGCTGGTGCTGGCGGCGCGCCACTGGCAGCGCGGCCGCGACCGAGCGGGCTGACCACCGCGCGTCACTGTCCCGGAAACAGCGCCCGCACCCGCGCCAGCGCGCGCTCCAGATCGGCATCGGCCCGGGCGCCGCCGGCCGGCGGCGGATCACCCAGCCAGGCTGCGCGGCCGCCCGCGATCAGCTGCTGGTGCACTAGCGTGATGTCGCGCGACAGCCGCTGCCAGCCCCAGCACATCAGCGCCCGGTAGAGCAGCGCGCCCAGCCGCCAGTCATCGACGCCGGTGCCAGCACCAGGCCGCATGCGGTGGCGGCCGGCACCGAGATCGAACAAATCCAGTGGCTTGCCGGTGGCCCCGGCCTCGGCCAGCATCGAAATGCTGTCGGCGGTGACCACCAAGGCATCGGCCAGCGCCAGATAGCCGAAATAGGGCGTGTCGGGATCGTTGGCGCGCCAGGCATAGAGCTGCACCGGCACCCCGCAGTCGCGGCGCAGCTCCGCCAGCGCCGCCGCCGGGGTGCGCGGGCTGGTGGTGCTCAGCAGCGATCCGCCCGCGGCCCGCGCCAGCGCCGCGGCCTCCGCCTGCAGCCGCCGCGCGGCGCGGGCGCCCAGCGTGTAGGGACCGCTGTTGCCGCCGACGATGACCGCGATGCGCGGCGCCGGCAGCGGTGCCAACTGCGGCGCCCAGCGCGCCGCCGCCTGCGCCAGCCGCTCGGCGTGGACGCGGTGCAGCGGCAGATCGTTGTGCAGCACATTGGGCCGCCGCGGCAGGCGGTACTGCGGTGTGGTGATGACCAGATCGAAGCGGTCGGGGTTGGCCCAGGGTCGGCCGATGTGGACCAGCCGGGTGCGGCCGCCGCTCTGTTCCCGCACCCATCGCGCCACCGGCTCGTTGCGCATCCCGGCGGTGATCAGCAGCTCCGGCCAGGGCGGGGTCAGCGGTGCGGAGCGTTGCGGATCGATGCCGGCGCGGCCGGTGCCGCGCCCGAGGTTGGTGACCGCGCCGCGCAGCCGGTGATGGACCAGCCGCTTGCATTCGAACGGCCAGCCCAGCGCCTCGGCGAGCGCCAGCACCTGCTGCTGTTCACCCGCGCGATAGGGCTCCAGCAGCCACACCCCCGGCGGTGCTACGGCGGTGGACGGTGGCAAGGCGGCGGGCAGCGAAGTGGTAATGGCAGGAGGCTGTGGGTATAGTGGCGCGGCGCAATGTAGCCCAGCCCCGGCCGCCCCACAAGGCGGCCGCCATGCCGTACCGCCGATGCCCGACTATCAGACCGCCGTCGCCTACATCCTCGCCCTGCTCGAACCGCGCAACCGCAGCGGCCGGCCGCTCACCGAAGCCACCGACCTGGTCGCCGACATCGGCCTCAGCTCGCTGCAGGTGATGGAGCTGATCGAGCGCCTGGAAGATCACTTCGATCTGTCCATCCCCCTCAACCTGTTGCCCGACATCGCCACGATCGGCGATCTGGCCGCCAAGCTGCGGGATCTCTGAGCAACCCGGCCGCCGGGCTCGACTACAATGGCCGCCGGTATCGCCTCCCGGAGACCCGCCCCGGCATGCTGTTGGACAAGTTCGCCCCCATGGCACAGATCCGCGCCGAGCTGGCCGCGGCCGGCATCCGCCCCTTCGGCGCCGTCACCGAACGGCTGATCTCGGCCACCGAGGCCGTGGTCGAGGGCCGCACCGTGATCCTCGCCGGCACCAACAACTACCTGGGGCTGTCGTTCGACCCGCGCTGCATCGCCGATGCCCAGGAAGCCGCGGCGCGCTGGGGCACCGGCACCACGGGTTCGCGCATGGCCAACGGCACCTTCGCCGAGCACCTGGCGCTGGAGGCTGAACTGGCCGATCTCTACGGCCTGCCCCACGCCATGGTGTTCACCACCGGCTTCTCCGCCACCCAGGGCCTGTGCGCCACGCTGGCGGGGCCGGGCGACGTGATCCTGCTCGACGCTGACAGCCACGCCAGCATCTACAGCGGCGCCCAGCTGAGCGGCGCCGAGGTGCTTCGTTTCAAGCACAACGACCCCGCCGACCTGGAAAAGCGCCTGCGCCGCCTGGGCGAACGCGCCGCCGATACCCTGATCGTGGTGGAGGGCATCTACAGCATGCTGGGGGACACCGCGCCGCTGGCCGAGATCGCCGCCGTCAAACGCGAATACGGCGGCTTCCTGATGGTGGACGAGGCCCATTCGCTGGGTGTGCTCGGCGAGCAGGGCCGCGGTGCCGCGGATGCCGCCGGGGTTGCCGATGCGGTGGACTTCTTCGTCGGCACCTTCAGCAAGAGCCTGGGTGCGATCGGCGGCTTCTGCGCCAGCCCCCACGCCGCCCTGGAGGCAGTGCGCTTCTCCACCCGCGCCTACATCTTCACTGCCTCGGCCTCGCCCTCGGTGGTGGCCTCGACCCGCGCCGCGCTCGCCATCATGCGCGCCGAGCCACAGTTGCAGCGCCGGCTCTGGGCCAACGCCGAGCGCCTCTACGCGGGGCTGCGCGATCTCGGCCTCCAGGTCGGTCCACAGCCCGGCCCGGTGGTGGCGGTGCTGCTCGATGACCGCGACACCGCGCTCGCCGCCTGGCAGCGACTGCTCGATGCCGGCATCTATGTGAACCTGGTGGTGCCCCCAGCCTCGCCCACCGGCGCCAGCCTGCTGCGGTGCAGCCTGAGCGCGGCGCACAGCGACGCCCAGATCGGACGCATCATCGCTGCCTTCGCCGACCCCGTGGCCGGCGCGGCCGGGGCCCTGTGAACGGCGATCCGGGCGCGGGCGCCACCCGGGGGTTCACCTTCGCCCACCTGTCCGACCTGCACCTGAGCACTCCGGCCGCACTGACCCCGCGCGAAGGGCTCGGCAAGCGCGCCCTGAGCTATCTGTCGTGGCAACGCAAGCGACGCCATGAATATCGCCCGGAGGTGCTCGACGCGCTGCGCGCCGACCTCGCCGCGGCGTCGCCGGACCAGATCCTGATCAGCGGCGACCTGACCCAGCTCGGCCAGCCCGCCGAGTGTGAACAGGCCCGCCGCTGGCTGGAATCCCTGGGCGACCCCCTGCGCGTCGCCCTGGTGCCCGGCAACCACGATTGCCTCCTCGCCGCACCCTGGGCCGCCACCCTCGGCCGCTGGCAGCCCTGGCTCGCAGGTGACGAACCGACCCCGGAATCCACGCCGTTTCCCAGCCTGCGCCGCCGCGGATCAGTGGCCTTCGTCGGCCTCTCGAGCGCCGTGCCCACCGCGCCCCTGCTGGCCACCGGGCGCCTCGGCGCCAGGCAGCGCGCGCGCCTCGAAAGCCTGCTGATCGAACTCGGTCGGGAGGGTCGGTTCCGGGTGCTCTATCTGCACCATGCCCCGGTGCCGGGCGAGGACCGCTGGCGCAAGCATCTGGTGGATGCCCCGGCGCTCGCCGCCCTCATCGCCCGCGCCGGCGTCGAACTGGTGCTGCACGGCCACCATCACCGCACCCGCGACGCCCAGCTCGACGGCCCGTTGGGCCGCATTCCGGCGCACGGTGTGGCCTCGGCCTCGGCACTGGGTGGCCACGGTGAGGCGGCCGCTTACAGCCGCTACCGGCTGTGGGCGGCACCCGATCACTGGCGGGTAGCGCTGGAACGGCGCCGCTACCAGCGCGCCAGCGGCACCTTTGTGCGGGAGGAAGTGCGCGAACTCAGCATGCCGCGGTGCCCGACTCAGGAGCCCTGAGTGGCGCGGGCGCCGGCCTCCACCAGCTGGAAGTCGTGCAGGGAATCGACGTCCACCGCGGCGTGGGCGTAGGGCAGGATCACCGCCCGGATGCGGATGCCGAGCCGCGCCGACAGCCCGGCCAGGGCCTCGTCCAGGGGCAGCCGGCCCAGGCGGTAGCGGAGCACGGCGCGCCAGCCCAGCAGACCGATCAGCCGCAGCGGCTTCTTGCGCTGATTTTCGATGCGCCGCCAGAACGCAGCGATCTCGCGCCCGCGCGGGCTGAGAAAGGCGAACAGGTTGCAGCCGCAGTAATCGCCGTCGCGAAAGCGCAGCACCGTCTTGCGCATCTCCGGAAAGGCCGCCCGGACCAGCTCGTAGCGCGCGAGGCCAAGGGTGACGTCGGCGTCCTCGGCCAGGCTCGCGGCACAGAAGGCATCGACGATCTCGGCGCTGAGCAAGGGGTGATCGGCGGTGGTGAGCAGCGCGCGCTGCGCGGCGGGGACCAGCTCGAGGGCGGCACAGGCGCTGGTGCTCGGACTCGCCGCCGGCGGCAGCCAGCCCAGTGTGCCTCCATCCATCGCGGCCGCCAGTACCGGATCGCTGCGCAGATCCGCTTCTGCCGGGCCGGCCAGGCGGATGTCGGCGACCCGCTCCGCGGCGCGCAATGCAGCCAGCACCCGACGCACCATGGGCACACCGGCGATGGGGATCAGCGCCTTGGCGTTGACGCCGGTATGGGCGCGCAGCTCATCGGCGGCGCTGCGGTCGCCGGCGAGCACGATGGCGGCGAAGGCCGCGCGGTCGGCGCGGGGATCGGACATCGGCAAGTTATAGCTCTTTCTGATAGACGTGGTAGCGCTTGTACACGGCGCCGCCGATGGTCTCGATGATGTTGCGCATCCCGGAGTTGCCCTCCAGGATCCAGCCCAGCTCCACGGTTTCAACCCCGCGCTCCCCGAGCCTCTTGCGCACCGCGTCGATCACCAGGAAGGCGAGCGTGGGGCCGAGCCGCGACTGCTGGTATTCGCGCCGCACCCCCATCAGGGGCACCCGGGCGCTGCGCACGCCGCGCACCTTGAGCCGCCACAACAGTTTAGCCCAGCCCCAGGGCAGCAGGCGACCGCCGAGATCGCGCGCCGCCTCGTTGACATTGGGCAGCACCACGATGAAGGCCACCGGGCGGCCGTGGATCTCCGCGATCTGCACCTGGTCGTCCGGCAGCAGCGCCGCCAGCACCTTGCCCAGGGCGCGGAACTCGGCGCGGGTGAAGGGCACAAAGCCCCAATTGTGCGCCCAGGCGTCGTTGAACAGATCGCGCAGGATCTCCAGCTCGGCATCGAGCTCCCGGCGCCGCAGCGGGCGGATGCGCACGTCGCCCGCGACACGCTCGGCGAGACGCGTCATCACCGGCGGCGCGACGAAATCCGGGACGATGGTGTAGGTCAACAGCTCCTGGATGCGCCGGTAGCCCTGCTCCAGCACCCGCGCCGGGTAATAGCGCCGGCCGTGGCCCATCATCACGAACGGCGGCGAGTCAAAGCCGTCCACCAGCAGGCCGATCTCCTCGTTGATGGACAGATTGAACGGCCCCCACACCCGCGTGCAGCCCGCCGACTTCAGCCAGTCCTCGGCGACCGCGAACAGCGCCGCGAACACCTCCGGGTCGTCCTCCGCCTCCAGCATGCCGAACAGGCCGATGCGGTCGCGGTGCACCTCCTGCTGCAGGCGGTCGATCTGGGCGGTAATCCGCCCCACCGGCCGGCCGCCGCGCCAGGCCAGCCAGGCCCGCGCCTCGGCGTGCTCGAACAGCGGGTTGCGGCCGAACACCCGCTGGCCCTCCTCGACGCGCAGCGGCGCGATCCAGTGCGGGTCGTCGCGGTACAACCGCGCCGGCAGCGCCAGAAAGGCGCGGCGCGCGGCGCGGCCCGTCACGGGCAGAACCTGGAGCGCTGCGGAGCCGGTCATGGCAAAAGGTGCTCTCCGGTGGAGTGGCGGAACCCGGGCATGCCGCCGGGAAGGCGGCGGACTATAGCCGAATCACTGCCGGGGCGGCAGGGCTGCAATCCCGGCGGCACAAGACCTCAGCTCGGCGCCGAGCACCCAGGACTGCAGCGTCCGCCAGGACCAGTCGATGGGCGCATAGAAATGCTCGGGCGCGGCGCGCAGGCGACCGTCGCGCCCGAACTCCGCACGCACGCCCCACAGGCCTTGGCGGGCATCGGTATCCAGCCCGTAGCGCAGGTCGGAGATCTCCACGCGCCAGCCGTCGGGGGTGTCGCCGACCTGCCAGGTCTCCACGCCATCGGTGAACCACGAGAAGATTGCACCTTCGCGGGTATCGCGCAGCCGGTCCACCAGCGGGTGTGGCTGGCGCGGCGCCCACCCCCAGGCGATGCAGGCGGGCGCCGCGGCATCGACCAGACCGACCCGGACCTCACCATCGGCGAATGCCACCAGGCGGCGCTGGACCAGTTGCATGAGGGTGGGGAAGGCATGCACTTCGGCATCCACCTCCTGCGCGGCGAGCTGCGCCTCGGCGAGGTCGATGGCGCGCTGGTTGAGCCACCAGCCCCAACCCAGGTAGAGGCCGGAGGTCAACACGGCGGCTAGCGCAAACCACTGGGCGCGGGCGCGCAGCCACCAGCCGGCGGCCAGCCCGGCGATCAGGATCAGGGTATAGCGCGGCTCGATCACCGGGATCACATGCCAGGAAAAGCGCCGGTCGGAAAAAGGCGCTAGCAGCTGGGTGCCATAGGTGGTACAGACATCGAGCAGCGCATGCGACAACAGCGCCAGGGCGAGCACCCAAAACCAGGATTGCAGGGGCTCGGCGCGGCCGCGGCGGCGCCCCCGGCGCACCAGCAGCCACGCCCAGAGCCATCCGGCCGCCGGGCCGAACCAGAGCGCGTGGGTAAAGCCGCGATGCAGGCGCAGCTGAGCGAAGAATTCGAAGCCCAGCAGCATGTCCAGGTCGGGCGCCGCGCCCGCGGCCGCGCCCCAGAGCGCGGCGCGCCGGCCGAAACGGCGGCCGGCGACGCCCTGGCCGATGGCGGCGCCCAGCAGCGCATGGGTGAACGGATCCATGGTGCGGTACCAACCTCCCCGGGGCGCGGCGGCATCGGACAGGGCCGGAGTTCCCAGCCGCACCGCATTGTTGAACAATAGCCGGCGATCGGCACATCCGCCGTTGAACGATCGGCTGCCGCCATGGCTCCAATGCACCACGCTGGCAGCACCGTCACGGCAGTCGATCCGAGCAGACGGTCCGAGAGAGTATGACAGGTCCCGCTACCCGATGACCCCGAGGCTCCGAGTTCGGCAGGCCCTGTGCACGACACTGCTGGTGGTCGGCGCAGCGCGCGCCGCTGCCGACGACCCCGGCCCCGCGCCCGGCCTGGATGCCGAGGCGGCGGAGCTCGCCCGCTTCGAGCAGGCGCTCGACCAGGCGATCGCCGGATCCGGACCCTACAGCCCGGAGCTCGCCGAGACCTATGGGGGCTTCGGCCACTACCTGCAGCAGCGCGGGCGCCACGCCGAAGCCCTGGCCATGCTGCGCAAGGCGCAACACCTGGAACGCGTCAACCACGGCGTCCACGGCGCCGGGCAGATCCCGGTACTGCGCGCCATGATCGCGAGCTACAAGGCGACCGGGCAGATCGAGGCCGCCAGCAGCGCCTACGATCAGCTGCTGTGGCTGGCGGCCAAAGGGCTGGAGCCGCGCGATCCGCAGCGGCTCGCCCTGCTGCGCGAGGCTGCCCGCTGGCACCTCTCCGCCCATCTGCTCGATGCCGATGAGCAACGCCTCGCCCACCTCCAGGCCGCCCACCAGCTGCTGGGCGAGGCCGGCACGCTGGCCGACGAGCTCGGCGCCGACAGCGCCACCCGGGCGGAGCTGCTGCGCGACAGCGCCCTGGGCCGGTTCTTCCTGCTCCGCCACCAGAGCGCGCACCGGTTCGATCCCGCGCTGCCCGCGGGCTACCGTCCCGCCCCCGGCGCAGCCGTCGCCGCAATGCCCGGACTCAGCACCAGTTTCACCGCCGGACGAGAACTCTACGAAGCCGCGCTCGCCGAACTGGACGCCGACCCCGAGGCCGCGCCCGCGCAGCGCCGCCGCGCCCGGATCGAACTGGGCGACTGGTATCTGCTGTTCGACCATGGCGACGAGGCCCTCGCACACTATCGCGCAGCACTGGCGGCCATGCCCGCGAGCGCCGGCGACGAGCCGTTCGCCACACCCCTGCCGCTGCCCGCCGCGCGCGGCAGCGCCGCCAGTGCGCTGGTGGCGAAGGTCCGCCTCGACGTTTCGGAGCGCGGCCGGCCGGACAATATCGAGCTGCTCGACGACGGCACCTTTGCGGCCGAGCAACGCCTTCGCATCCTGCGCGCCATCCGCGACGCCCGTTTTCGCCCCGCCTTCTCCGGGGGCGAGCCCGTCGCCTCCCGCGGTGCGCTCATCGCGTTTCCTCTCGCGGATTGAAGTCATGATGGCCTTTTCCCGATCCTTCCGCTTCCCCCCCGCCCTGCTCGCGTTGCTCGGCGCGCTCGCCCTCGGCGCCTGTCAGAGC
>JADLCO010000250.1 GCA_020847115.1 Pseudomonadales bacterium
AGACCATGGAGCAGGTGGTGCTGCCCAACCTGAGCGACCGCTTTGCCCAGGAACAGGCCGGCATCGTCGCCGCCACCCTCGGTTTTCTGGAGCAGATCCACGACAAGGTGTTCCACTACGAACTGCTGGAAAACCACCGCTACAAGCAGTTGCTCGGCGCGGTGCTCGATCTGCTCCCCGGTGACACAACGGGCGAAGTCGGCGCCATCCTGGCGGCGCTGCGCGAACACCTGGCGCTGGATCCGCCGGGCAGCGACGTACACCTGCGCCCCCAAGACTTCGTGCGCGGCTCCAACGAAACCATGAAAGAGCACCTGTGCGAGCTGATCCGCCTGCAGCCGACGCTGCCGGACCCGCTACGCGCCGCCTTCGACGCCCTGCTGCGGCCCTTCTTCCGCGAACTGGAAGTGCGCGAACGCGCCTGGGTCAAACCCCTCGGCTTCGACGCCAACGCCTCCGGGCTGCCCGACATCGGCGAACTGCTGTACCGCGACGGCCGCCTGCACCTGCCGGACGCCCTCTAGCATGACCGGCGGCTACACCCCGGCCCAGCGGTTGCGCTCAGCACCGACGCCGGAATGGATCGCGGCCCTCCGCGCCCGCTTTCCGGTGGAACGCAGTATCGACGAAGTGCTCACCCGCAAGCTGGAAAACCGCGCGCGGCCAGCCGAGCATCGCACTGATTTCGGCCAGCTAGCCGCCCGCCTGGAGGCCTATCTGCGCCGGGTCACCGGGCAGCCCGACCTCGAGTTCGCCAATCTCAAGCGCCTCACCGGCGGCGCTTCCAAGGAACAATTCACCTTCGATCTCACTTGGCGCCAGGACGACGACCGGCGCACCACCCGCAAGCTGATCCTGCGCATGGACCCGAGCGAATCCATCGTCGAGACCCATCGCCTGCGCGAAGCGCAGCTGCTGCGCGCCATGGAGGGTGTGGTGCCGGTGCCCGAGGTGCTCTGGGTCGATCCGACACCGGAGCACCTGGGCCATCCGTTTCTGATCGCGGGTTTTATCGAAGGCACGGTGCAACCCGAGGGCGGCACCAAGGCGAGCGGCCTGGGCATGTACTTTCCGCCCGAACTGCGCGCCGGGCTCAAGGACCAGTTCGTGCGCCACCTGGCCAGCATCCACCGCCTCGACTGGCGCCGCCGGGAGCTCTCCGCCTTCGACAGTCCGACACCCGGCACCATCGAGGGCAACGCCTGGTCGCTGGGCACCTGGGAGCGGATCTGGCACGAGGACGTGCTGGAAGCGCACCCGGTGATGGAACGCACGGCGCTCTGGCTCAAGGACCGGATGCCGCCGGTGGCACACCCGGTGGTGGTCCACGGCGACTACCGCAGCGGCAACTTCATGTTCACCGCGGATCGGGATACGGACGAATTGCGGATCAACGCCGTGCTCGACTGGGAGTTGGCCCACCTCGGCGATCACCACGAGGACCTCGCCTATACCACCAGCGACCTGCTGGGCTGCCCCGACGAGCGCGGGCAGATGTTGGTGTGCGGGCTGCTGCCGCGCGACGAGTTCTTCGCCCGCTACCGGGAGCTGAGCGGCCTGCCGGTGGATGCGGACCTGCTGCATTATTTCGAAGTACTCAACTACTACAAGATGGCGGTGATCGCGGTGGCCACCAGCCTGCGCACCGCCCATGGCCGCCGCACCCACCTCGACGCCATGATGAATCTGCTGAGCGGCTTCGGCTACATCGCCATCTCCCACCTCCAGCGCCTGCTCGACCTTGGCCCCGGCCACCGCATGCGACCGCCGCGCGCGGCAGCCCGATGAAGCCCCGCACCCCCACTCAGGCACTGCGCCACCAGCCCACACCGGACTGGATCGCGCAGATGCGCGCCCGCTTCCCGGTGGAGCCGGCGATCGACCAGGTAGTCACCCGCAAGCTGAAAAAGCGCGTCGAGACGCCCGAGCACTCGATGGACTTCAGCACCCTGCCGGAGCGGCTGCGCGCCTTTCTCGTCGAAGCGACCGGCCAGCCCGATCTGCGCGTAAGCGAGGTGCAGCGCCTCGCCGGCGGTGCTTCCAAGGAGCAGTTCAGCTTCGTGCTCCACTGGCGACCGGATGGCGGCGGACCACCGATCGCCCGGCGCATGATGCTGCGCATGGACCCGTCCGAGGCCATCGTCGAGACCCACCGGCAACGCGAATGGGAGGTACTGCGCGCAGTGCGGGGCGTGGTGCCGGTGCCCGAGGTGCTGTGGCTCGACCCCGAGGGCGATGCCCTGGGCCGCCCGGCGCTGATCGCCGGCTTTCTCGAGGGCACCGTGCGCCCGCCCGGGGCCGACAAGATGAGTGGCGTCGGCATGTAGTTCGAGCCCGCGCTGCGTGCCGCGCTGCGGGAGGATTTCGTCGCCATCCTGGCGCGCATCCACGGGCTCGACTTGCGCCGCTGCGAACTACCCAGCTTCACCGCGCCCGAGCCGGGCACCACCCAGGCGGTGGACTGGGCGCTGGGGCTGTGGGAGCGCGCCTGGCACGAGGACACCCTCGATGCCCACCCGGTCATGGCGCGCGCCGCGCTCTGGCTGCGCGAACACCGGCCGGTGGTGGCGCGGCCGGTGCTGGTACACGGCGACTACCGCAGCGGCAATTTCATGTACGACGACCAGCTGCGCATCAACGCCATCTTCGACTGGGAACTGGCTTACCTGGGCGACTACCACGACGATCTCGCCTGGGCCAGCCTGGCGCTGTTCGGCTGCCCGGACGAACAGGGCACCCCGCTGGCCAGCGGCCTGTTGCCGCTCGACGATTTTCTGACCCGCTACGAAGCGCTGTCGGGCAACCCCGTCGACCGCGAGCGGCTGTTCTATTACCAGGTGTTTTCCTATTACAAGATCTCGGTGATCGCGGTGGCCACCAGCCTGCGCATCGCCCACGGCCGCCGCACCCACCTGGACGCCATGATGAATTTCGCCGCGGGACTCGGCTATATCGGCATCTCGGAATTGAACCGACTGCTCGACCGCGCCTGATCGAACGCCCCCAATCCGGCAATCACGCACCCTCCCCGGATCCAACCCGGCCAACGCTGCGTCACCAATCGACCCTTTGTCCACAACCCGACCAGCGGTTTGTAGAGAAGGCTACCCACCAGCCTCCCGCCGTTCCTTACCGCCCGCTACCGGTTTCCCATTCCTCTCGGAAATCGTCGGCAACCATATGATTCAACTGGATATTTCCCTATAGCGCGCTCAGCGTGACGCCGCCGGGGAGGTTGGCCCACATTCTGCTAACATTCGTTATGCATACAATTGCATAACGAATCGGAGGACCCATGGCGCGGCAACCACCCTGGCAGGTCCAGGGTCGGATTGGACTCAGCGCCGGCAATCGGGAGCCGATCGACGATCGGCGCATCGAGCTGCTCGAGCAGATCGAACGCACCGGCTCCATCACCCGCGCCGCCAAAACTCTGGGCATGAGCTACCGGGCCGCGTGGAACGCGGTCGACGCACTGCACAACCTGGCCGGCGAGGCGCTGGTGGCGACCCAGAGCGGCGGCAGCGCCGGCGGCGGCACGCGTCTCACGCCAGCCGGCGAGCGCCTGGTGCGCACCTACCGCGCGGTGCAGGAGCACCAGCGCCGCTTTCTGATCGGGCTGCAGGCGCAGCTCGAACACCCCGAGACCTATCAACTGCTACGGAGATTTGCCGTGAAAACCAGCGCTCGCAATCAGTTCTTCGGCACCGTCACCGGCATCCGGCCAGGCGCGGTCAACGCCGAGGTCACCGTCACCCTCAACGACCACGACCGCCTGGTCGCCACCATCACCATGGAAAGCTTGAGTGAGCTCGAACTCGGCCCCGGCAGCGAGGTGTGGGCGCTGGTCAAGGCGCCGTCGGTGATGGTCATCCCGAATGACCCGGGTATCTGGCTGTCGGCCCGCAACCGGCTGTGCGGCAACGTCTCGCGCATCACCCGCGGCGCGGTCAACAGCGACGTGGTGATCGACCTGCCGGGCGGGAGCGCGGTCAGCGCCATCATCACCAACGACAGCCTCGACAGCCTGGCGCTCGCGGTCGGCACACCGGCCTGCGCGGTGTTCAAGGCCGGCAGCGTAATTCTGGGCGTCAACGCCTGAGCCACCGATGCCTGAACCACCGATCAATCCACTCACCCCAGGGAAAACACCATGCCACGCTCGACTTCGATCGCCGCTGCCCTGGCGGCAACCTTCACCCTCGCGCCGGTACAGGCCGCCGAACCCCCGCCAGCCGATCTCGCAACCATGCAGCAGCGCCTCGACCAGCTCGAACGGATGGTCAGCCAGCTGCAAACCCAGCTCGACGCCGAGCGCCAGGCGCGGCAAAAGATCGAATCGGCCGCCGTGATCCGCCCGGTCACCGACGGCAAGAGCCTCAAGTTCCAGTCGCCGGGCAACGATTTCGCGTTCCAGGTGGGCGGGCGCGTCGAGGCCGATTTCGCCCACTACGATGCCGATCGGCAGGACCTCGGCGACGGCACCGATATCCGCCGCGGCCGTCTCTACGCTCAGGGCACGCTGTACCGCGACTGGGACTGGAGGTTCGAGTACGAATTCGCCGACAACTCGACGACCAGCACCAACAGCAAGGGCATCACCGACGCCTACCTGCGCTACAAGGGTTTCGCGCCGCTGCTGATCACCGCCGGCAATTTCAAGCAGCCGTTCGGCCTCGAACAGATGATGAGCGCGCACAACCTTACCTTTACCGAGCGCGCGCTGTCGCAGACCTTCGTGCCCGGCCGCGGCATCGGGCTGGGCGTGCAGACCTCCGGTGCGCATTGGAGCCTGGCGACGGCCGTGGCCGGCGAGCGGCCGGAAGGGGATGTCTCGAACGAGGGCGACGAGGGCTGGAATCTCACCGCGCGCGGCACCTACGCGCCCTTCGTCGACCCCGGTCGGGTACTGCACGTCGGCGCCGGCGTGTGGCGCCACGAACCGAACGATTCCAGCAGCGCGCTGCGCTGGCGCAGCAAGCCGGAGTCGAACGTGACCGGCGTGTTCCTGGTCGATACGGGCACCCTCACCGCCGTCGACGACGTGCTGGCGGGCGGACTGGAACTGGCGGCGGTGTGGGGACCGCTATCCCTGCAGGGCGAGTACATGCGCGCCGACGTCAACCGCGGCTCCGCCCGCGACGCACGCTTCGACGGCGGCTACGTGCAGGCGAGCTGGTTCCTGACCGGCGAGAGTCGTCCGTACAAGGTTGCCGAGGGCATCTTCGACCGCGTCACGCCGAACGCCAGCGTCGGCCTCGGTGGCATCGGCGCCTGGGAACTCGCGGCGCGCCTGAGCACCATCGACCTCACCGACGCCGGCATCGTCGGCGGTCGGCAGGATGACGTCACGCTGGCGCTGAACTGGTACCTGGCGCCCAACCTGCGGCTGATGCTGGACTACGTGCAGGTGCTGGAGCTGGATCGCCCGGGCAACCTCGCCGACGGCGACGAGCCCGCCAGCCTCACCGGCCGCGTGCCTGTCGACTTTTGACCCCACTACCACCTGTTGAGGAATCCCATCATGCGTCACTCTGCACTGCGCCGCGCCGCGCTCACCGCCCTGCTGCTGCTCGCCCTGCCCACCGCCCGCGCCGAGGAGGTCGTCGCAGCCGTTGCCGCCAACTTTGCCGCCGCCATCGCACGCATCGAGCCCGGCTTCGAGCAGGCCAGCGGCCACCAGCTCACCGTGGTGCTCGGCTCGTCCGGCAAGTTCCTGCAGCAGATTCAGCAGGGCGCGCCGTTCGATGTCTTCCTGTCCGCCGACGCCGAACGGCCGGAAGCGCTCGCCAAGTCGAAGCTCGGCGTGCCGGCCTCGCGCTTCACCTACGCCATCGGCCGCCTGGCGCTGTGGAGCCCGGATCCCCAGGCGTTCAGCAACGGCGAGGCGTATCTCAAGGCCGGCGCGTTCCGGCATCTGGCCATCGCCAACCCGACGGTCGCACCCTACGGCGCGGCGGCGCAGCAGGCGCTGGAACGGCTCGGCCTGTGGGGTGGCCTGCAGGCGAAGATCGTGCGCGCCGAGGACATCGGTCAGGTCTATGCCATGGCCGGCAGCGGCGCCGCCGAGGCGGCATTCGTGGCCTATTCCCAGGTGCTCACCGGCGGCAAGCCGGGCAGCCAGTGGCTGGTGCCGCAGGATCTGCACCTGCCACTCAAGCAGGACGCCATCCTGATCACCCGCGCCCAAAACAATCCGGCCGCCAAGGCGCTGCTCGACTACCTCAAGACGCTGCCCGCACGGGAGGTGATCCAATCGCTCGGCTACGACCTGCCCCCCCTTGAACCTTGAGCCTTGAACCTTGCCCCCTGAGATGAACCTCGACCTCGGCCCGGTCTGGCTCACGCTGCAACTGGCGGCGGTCGCCGTCGTGCTGCTGCTGCTCGTCGGCACGCCGCTCGCCTGGTGGCTGGCGCACACGCGCTCGCGTGCCAAGCCGCTGATCGAGGCCATTACCGCGCTGCCGCTGGTGCTGCCGCCGACGGTGCTGGGGTTTTACCTGCTGGTGCTGTTCGCGCCGGGCGCGCCGCTCGGCGCTGCCTGGCTGGGGCTGACCGGCGAAACCCTCACCTTCTCGTTCAGCGGTCTGGTGCTGGCGTCGATGCTCTACTCGCTGCCGTTCGTGGTGCAGCCGCTGCAGGGCGCCTTCGAGGCGGTCGGCCGCGGGCCGCTGGAAGCCGCCGCGGTGCTGGGCGCACGTCCGCTGGATGTCTTCTTCACCGTGGCGAGTCCGCTTGCCGCGCGCGGCTATCTCACCGCCGCCGTGCTCGGCTTTGCCCACACGCTCGGCGAGTTCGGCGTGGTGCTGATGGTGGGTGGCAACATTCCGGGGCGCACGCGGGTGATCTCGATCGCCATCTACGAGCAGGTGGAGACGCTCAACTTCGCCGCCGCGCATGTGCTCTCGGCCGGCCTGCTGGCCTTCTCCTTCGCGGTGCTGGTGCTGGTGTACGGGCTGAACCGCCGCTTTCCGGTGCACGCCGGATGAGGCTGGAAATCGCGCTTGCGCTGCGTTATCCGGGCTTCACGCTGGAGCTGGACGAGACGCTGGATCTCGCCGGCATCACCGCCGTGATGGGCGCCTCCGGCAGCGGCAAGAGCACGCTGCTGCGCGCACTGGCCGGGCTCGACACACCGCAGCGCGCCCGCATCGTGCTCGATGGCGCGCTTCTGGCGGACAGTGCAGCGGGCGTGAATCTGCCGCCGCACCGGCGCGGCGTCGGCTATGTGTTCCAGGATGCGCGCCTCTTCACGCACCGCCGGGTGCTCGGCAACCTGCGCTTTGCGCAGCAGCGCGCCCGGCCGACCAACGGCACGCCGGCAGCGGCGCTCGATGAGGTGATCGTCGCGCTCGACCTCGCACCGCTGCTGAATCGTGCGGTGACGGGCCTGTCGGGTGGCGAGCGCCAGCGCGTCGCCATCGCCCGCGCACTGCTCGGGAGTCCGCGCCTGCTGCTGCTGGACGAGCCGCTCTCCGCGCTCGACCTCAAACGCAAGGCGGAACTGCTGCCCTACATCCGCGCCCTGCCGGCGCGCTTTGGCATTCCGCTGATCTATGTCTCGCACGCCGTGGAGGAGGTGGCCCAGCTCGCCGACGAGGTGCTGATCCTGAGTGCCGGGCGCGTGGTGGCGCGCGGCGAGGTGCACAGCGTACTGGAGCGCCCGGAAGCCGAAGCGGTATCCGGCCACTTCGAGGCCGGCGCGCTACTCGACGCCACGGTGCGCGCGTCGGTCGACGAGTTCGCGCTGACCGAACTCGACCTGTCCGGCCAGCGCCTGACGCTGCCGCGCATCGATGCCGCGCCCGGCACGCCGGTGCGCCTGCGGGTGCGGGCGCGGGACGTGGCCATCGCACTCGCCCGCGTCGAGGGCGTCAGCATCCGCAACCAGCTTCAGGCGCGCGTGCTGCGCATCGACGCCGAATCGGCCGGCGCCTACGCCGAGGTGCTGCTCGAACTGGCAGGAGCGCCGGTACAGCGGTTGCGGGCGCGCATTACCCGCGAGTCCGTCGCGAGCCTGGGTCTGGCCGCGGGCCAACCGCTGTGGGCACTCGTCAAGAGCGTCTCCTTCGACCGGCGGGAGCTGGGCGGCCGGGACCGGAACGACGGCTGATGCCGGCGCCGCCGAGCCGCCCGCCGGTGGCGCCGAGCTTGCTCCGCGCTCAATAGGACTTCGGCAGCCCCAGGATGAATTCGCCGATATAGTTCAGCGTCATCTCGCGATTGATGGGTGCGACCTTGCCCAGCCGCGCGGCGATGAAGTGGCTGAGCATGTCGTAGCTCTCGCAGAAACCGTAGCCGCCGAAGCACTGGATAGCGGCGTCGGCGGCCTTGAACGCGGCGTCGGTGCCGACCAGCTTGCCCATGTTGGCGATGTCGCCTACGGCCTTGGGCGGCAGGCCCTGGTCGTGCAGCCAAGCGGATTTCTGCACCAGCAGCGACGCGGCTTCGAGCTGGGCGCGGGCCTCAGCCATGGGGTGCTGGAGCGCCTGATAGGCGCCGATCGGCCCCTTGAAAATGCTGCGCTCGTTAGCGTACTCGGCACCGCGCGCGAGCGCGTGGCGGCCGCCGCCGATGGCCCCCGCGGCCACCACCATGCGCTCGGGGTTGAGTGCGTCGAACAACACTTCGATGCCGCGCCCGACCTTGCCCAGCACGTTCTCGCGCGGCACCTTCACATTGTCGAAGTAGACGAAGAACTGACCTTCGGCGTTCATCAGCATGGTGTCCATGCGCTCCCAGGTCAGGCCGGGGGAATCGGTGTCCACCACGAACAGGGTCAGCTCGGCGCGGCCGGCGGTGGTGCCGGTCTTGGCGACCACCAGCACCTGCTGGGCGTCGTTGATGCCGCTGATGAACAGCTTGTTGCCGTTGAGCACGAAGTGGTCACCGGACTCGACGGCGTTGGTCTGGATCTTGAACGTGTTGGTGCCGGCATTGGGCTCGGTGATGGCGAAGCAGCAGCGCTTCTCGCCGCTAGCGATGGCCGGCAGCCAGCGCTGCTTCTGTTCCTCGGTGCCGTGGCGGCTGATCGAGGGCACCGCGATGCCCTGATTGACCACGAAAAACAGCGGCGCCACGCCGTGCTCGGCGAGCCGCTCCTGCAGTAGCACCAGAGCGAGCATGCCCATGCCGGAGCCGCCGTAGGCTTCGGGGGTGTTGATGCCGAGGATGCCGGCCGCGGCGAGCGCGTCCCACTGCGCCTGGGGAAAGGTCTGGGTCTTGGCGCACTCGACGTAATAGGAGCGCGGAAAATCGCGCGCGATCTTGTCGGCGGTGTCGAGCAGCAACTGGTGTTCTTCGGAGAAATTGAAATCCATGGATCACTCCCAAGTGATGGAATTGCGGGGCCGTGGCTTCTACCCAAGGGCAGATCGCTCCAGCTTAACGGCCGAAGCGGCAACCGCAAGCGGGGCCGATGACCAGCGCGCCACGACCACCCGGTTTTGCCCACCGATTTTGCCGGCCGTTTTTTGCCGATAATGCGACGATCATCCACCGAACACCCGGAGCCCCACCCATGACCAAACCCGATCTGGGACGCCTCGGCGTCTGGACCTGGCTCGAAGCCTATACCCACCGCGACTGCATCGCCCTCGCCCAGCGCCTCGAGCAGCAGGGCTACGGGGCGCTCTGGGTGCCGGAGGCCTTCGGCCGCGATCCCTTCGTGCTGCTCACATCGCTCTCGCGCGAGACCACGAAACTGAAGCTCGCCACCGGTATCGCCAATATCTACGCCCGGGATGCCATGGCGATGAACGCCGCGCGGCTGTCGCTGCAGGAGATCAGCAGCGGCCGCCTGGTGCTGGGGCTGGGTGTCTCCCACGCCGAGATCGTCACGCCCATGCGCCACCACGACTACGGCAAGCCGGTGGCAACCATGCGCCGCTATGTCGAGGCCATGAACGGCGCGAGCTACGGCGCGCCGCGTCCGGCCCAGCCGGTGCCGGTGATTCTCGCCGCGCTGCGCGAGAAGATGCTCGGGCTCGCGGCCGAAATCGCCGACGGCGCCCACCCCTACTTCGTGACCCCGGAGCACACCGCCCGCGCCCGCGCCATCCTCGGCCCCGACAAACTGCTGGCACCGGAGCAGAAGGTGCTGCTCGTGAAAGATGCCTCCGAGGCGAGACGCCTGGCGCGCAACGCCATGACGCTTTATCTGGGTTTGCAGAACTATCGCAACAATCTGTTGTGGCTGGGTTTCACCGAAAGCGATTTCGAGCATGGCGGCAGCGATCGGCTGGTGGACGCCATCGTCGCCTGGGGCGACGAGACCGCGATCCGCAAGCGCATCGAGGCGCACTGGGCCAACGGCGCCGACCACGTCTGCATCCAGCCGCTGCGTCCGGACGGCGAAGCCGGCTTCGATGCCAAGGCGCTCGCGGCGCTGGCGCCGGCGGGCTGAAATCGGCAGAGGCCCGTTTCAACTCGGCAAAAAAAAACGGCCGCGGCAAACACCGCGGCCGTAGTCGAACCGGCCTGCGTTCGAGCGCTATTTCAGCCCCATGCAGTTGGCGTAGTAGGTCACGGTCCCCGGCCAGTCCGAGAAGATGCCGAGCACACCCACCTGCCGCGCCAGCACGTCGAGCGCGAGGTACATGTCGCTGTCCTTGCGGATGGCCTCGCCGGCGGGATCGAACGCGTAGTAGAAGCCGGCCGTCGACGCGCCGCGGCGCAGGTCGGAGCGCTCGAACGACCAGGTGATGATGTCGAAGCCCATCTCCCTGAGCGTCCGTGCCAGCGCCGACGGCACCACGCGGCCATTCTCCACGGTCAGCAGCGCCGGGATCGGCGGCGCCACGATGCGCACGCCGCGCGCCTTGATGCGCTTGAGCTCCGCGCGCGGCAGCGACGGGATGGTGTCGCGGGCAACGGCGTCGTAATCGACCAGGTACACCGCCTGGCGACCGTAGGCGGGCTCGTGATCGATCCAGTACAGCACGTCATTGAGGTCGAACGACTGCGGCCAGGCGTCGCGCGGCTTCACGCCGCCGGCGCGCAGCTCGTCGATCAGGCGCTGCGCGTACTGCGCCTGCCCGCCAAAAACGGCGGCGATGCGCTGCGGGTCACCGCCCTTCAGCTCCGGCGTGTGCTTGACGCCGAGCTTGCGGTTCAGCGCGATGCTCTCCTCAAGCGTCAGCAACGTGCCGCGGCCGGTATAGAGATCCGTCCGCCAGTTGGCCGTGCCACCGAGATAACCCGCGGCATTGGATGCCGCCGGGTTGCTCGCGTCCATCTTGCCAGTCAGCGACTTGAACTCGTCCAGCGTGATGTCGCTCGCGCAGCACTTGGGTGACGATCCCGGCCCGGTGTAAGGCACCGAACACATAGCGTTGAGCGGCGTGGCGACAATGTTAGTCGTCGTGTGCAGGTCACATTCGGCGTGGCGGCACACCAACGCACCGTCGGCGGTAAAGGTGACGTCGCACTCGACGATACCGGCGCCCATGCGCGCGGCGGCTTCATAGGACTCCTTGGTGTGTTCCGGAAATTGCATCGCGGCGCCGCGGTGGCCGATGGAGAAGTCACTGCGCGCGAACGGTCCCTTGGCACAGCTCTCCAGCTTGTCCTTGAGCGGACTCTCGTCCATACCGGCCACCAGATAAAAGGGCCGGGGCCCCAGTTGCGTTTGCTGGCTGCCCTCGCCTCGTCCAAAGCCGGCATGATCGGATGCGCCCCATGCCGCTCCCGCGATCCCGGTCAGCAGCACCGCCGCCATCCACCCCTGCATGCGTTTGATCATCGTGCACTCCTCCGTGGTCATTGCGGCCGTAGCGGCGACCGCGCCGCGGGAAGCGCCAATGCGCCCGCCCGCGCCCAGCTTCGGAGGACACCATGACGACCTGATGCTCGCGAGATGACAAAAAGGCAACAGCCGAAGATCGTTCGGTCAACGACCGGTCGGGATCGAACACTATGCAGAATGAAAACGGGCCCGCACAGGGCCCGTTTTCAACGCCGGGATTGGGGCAGTCCGAAGATCGGTCAGCGCAGGCCGCGGCGGCGGACTTCCGCCGGCGTGAAATAACTCGGTTCGGCACGGAAACTGAAGTCGACGCCTTTTTCCTGGTTGTCGAGACTGCGGATCACCATTCGACCGGCCTGCATGTCGTACTGGTTTTCGGTGGTGAGGTCCATGGCCTTCTGGTCGTAGTACATCAGCGTGTGCAATTCGTAGAGCCGCCACAGCTCGCCGCGGCGATCGTAGTGGTCCCCCAGCATGGCCCACCAGCTGTCCTCGTCCAGATAGAGCACGCGCACCCCGTAGTCATGCGTGGTGCCCTCCTTGAGTGTGCCTTTCAACTTCCACACCCGGTGCAGTTCGTAGCGCGCCAGGTTCTGATTGAGGCGCCCCTGCGGAGTGACGATATCCGAGGCCTTGAGGTCCCCCGAGTGCAGTCGGTAGGCATTGTACGGCACATAGACCTCCTCTCTACCCTCCAAGACCCAGTGAAATCGATCGTTCGGGCCGTTGAAGCCCCAGCCCTGATCGGTGGTCATGAGGCCGTCGCTGGAGGTTGCAGGATTGTCGTACACGATCTGCGGTGCCCGCTTTACCCGGCGCTGCCCGGGGCTGTAGCTCCAGGCTTGGCGAAACTGCTTGGAGAAGCTGATCGGGTCGCGCGCCAACACCACCTGGCCGGCCTGCTTGGCGGGGGCGGTGGTGGTCTGATAGTACATGGCCGCACTGCCTGGAACCGACACATCGAAGTCGGGGTTGTTCCAGCCGTTGGCGGGATCGCTGTAGGGTCGATGCACCTGCACCGACAGCGTGACGATCTCATAGTTGCCAGATGCGGTTACCGGCGCGATGTTGTCGAAGCCGTCGCGCCAAGGTACCTGGGGCCGGGTATACAGGTTGCTCAACGCCTGCGGACCATTCTTGGCAACCGGAAAAGCCCAGCACAGGCGGGCGTTCTCGAACCCCAGCAATCCGGGGAATCGGTCCGACGGCACGATTCGGGACCGCTTGGCATTTTCCAGCGCCGCCTCGTAGCAATAGGTCTGGAACACCGCGGTGCGCCGGGTCGGGTAAATGTTCATGAAATAGTCGGGGTAGGTCTCGAACATCTTTTCCTGGCCGGGAGTGAGCTTGTCGGCATGCTCCCGGTAATTCTGTGCAGTGATGGTGAACAGCGGCTGATCTTCGGGAAAGGGATCCGGATGAAAGGTGCCGGGCTTGAAGCCCGCGGGAACTGCCAGCGGTTCGTTCTTCCAGGCAGGAATGGTGCCCTCGGCGTTGCCGGCGCGAATCGCGCCCGACGGGGTCCACTCGGTGCCCTCCAGGCCCAGCTTTGCCAACTCTTCGGCGGTGGGCGGCTGGTTGAAATCTTCGGCGAAGACTCCTTGTGACAGTCCCGTGGCGACGAGAGCTGCGGCGAGCGAGCGACCGAGGTTTCCACCCCGACAATGGTGAATTCTCATGGTTGACTGTCCTTATGGCTATTGTTGTCAGCACTTCACGCAACCCGAGACCGGACAATCCAGTCATGGGCGGCACATGGCCAGACCGAGCATAGCAACAATGGTGGACCGTCATGGGAAGGGCGGACGACCGGCCAGTCACCCATCCCCGATAGATCACCCGCGCCCGGCCATTCAAGCCCATCGGTTCAAAACCAGTTGCAATGCACTTGCACCTCGAACTCCGGTGCTATGCTTTGGGCCATCACGACAGAGTGCGGCACCCATGAAATTCCTGATCATCCCCGTCACCCCCTACCAGCAGAATTGCAGTCTGATCTGGTGCGAACAGACCATGCAGGGTGCGCTGGTCGATCCCGGCGGCGACCTCGACCAGATCCTGACCGCGGTCGCCGAACAGGGCGTGAAGCTGGAGAAGATCCTCTGCACGCATGGCCATCTCGATCACGTCGGGGGGGTCGCGGAACTGGCCGAGCGCCAGCACCTGCCGATCGAGGGACCGCAGCGCGGCGACGGCTTCTGGATTGACAAGCTGGCGGACCAGTGTCGGATGTTCGGCTTCCCGCCGACCCAGGGCTTCACCCCGGACCGCTGGCTGGAGGATGGCGACACCGTGACCGTGGGCAATCAGACGCTGGACGTCCTCCACTGCCCCGGCCACACCCCCGGGCATCTGGTGTTCTTCCACGCGCCGTCGCGCATCGCCATCGTCGGCGACGTGCTGTTCCAGGGCTCGGTGGGCCGCACCGATTTTCCCGGCGGCAACTACGACACCCTGGTGCACTCCATCCGCGACAAGCTGTTCCCCCTCGGCGACGACGTGGGCTTCATCCCCGGCCATGGCCCCATGTCCACCTTCGGCATGGAACGCAAGATGAATCCCTTCGTCGCCGACCTCAATTTCGGCTAGAGCCGATACAGCTCAATCGGTTTACATAACCTAAATAAATCAATAAATTGGGTGATTAATATGAGAATTGGGATAAATTCTGGAGCCGCTTCCGGGCCGGAAACCACGATCCCCGGGCTGATCGCCCGGGCACAGAAGATGGAGCAACTGGGCTTCGCCAGCTTCTGGATGGCGCACATGTTCGGGCTGGATGCGCTGACCGCACTGGCGCTGGTCGGTCAGGCCACCAGCCGCATCGAGCTGGGTACCGCGGTGGTGCCCACCTATCCCCGCCATCCGCTGGCGATGGCGCAACAGGCCGCGACCACCAATGCCGCCGCGGGCGGGCGCTTCACCCTGGGTATCGGGCTTTCGCACAAACCCATCATCGAGGGCATGTTCGGGATGTCCTACGCCCACCCCGCGCGCCACATGAAGGAATACCTGGAAATCCTGGCGCCGGCGCTGCGCAGCGAGAAGATCGACTACCGGGGCGAGTTGTACGGCGCCCACGCCCAGCTTCAGGTCTCGGAAGCGCCGACCACCGGCCTGGTGGTGGCCGCGCTCGGCGAGCGGATGCTGGAGCTGGCCGGCACCCATGCCGACGGCACCATCACCTGGATGACCGGCCCCAGGACGCTGGAGCAGCACGTGATTCCCCGGATCCGCGCCGCCGCCGAACGCGCCGGGCGGCCGGCGCCGCGCATCGTCGCCGGGGTGCCCACCGCCATCGTCACCGATCTGGACGCCGCCCGCGCCCGCATCGACAAGGGCATGGCCATGTACGGCAAGCTCGAGTCCTACCGCGGCATGCTCGATCGCGAGGGCGCCGCTGGTCCCGCCGACATCGCCATGATCGGCGACGAAGCCGCGCTGCGGAAGCAGATCCAGCGCTTTCGCGACATCGGCGTCACCGATCTCAATTGCGCCATCCTGGGCGTTGGCGACCACGACACCACGGTCGATTTCCTGGCAGGAGAACTCTCATGATCACCGCCATGCCCCGCATCGCGATCGCGGCGCAGAATTTCGAACAACTGCTCGGCCTGTTCCGCGACAAAATGCACATGCCGGTGCTGGATCTCTCTGCGATGAGCCGCAAGGAATATGGCGCAGCCCTCGCCATGTGTGTGCCCGAGGGCGGCAGCAACATCGAGCTGATGAGCCCGGTCGATCCGGACACGCCGCTGTGCCGGAGCCTGCAGGGCTTCATCGACCGCCGCGGCGAAGGTCTCTTTGCCCTGATGCTGGAGGCCCCGGTGCCGGACGAGGAAGCCGAAGCGCTCGCCGCGCGCGGCCTCAACATCATGCCCCTGATGCCCGGCGCCTTCGGCCGCGACGTCCACCCCAACTCGACCCACGGCGTGCTGATCCGCGTCTATCCGGTCGACTCGTTCAAGGGCCGCTTTCAGGGCGAACCGGACCGCCGTGCACCGCAGCTGTCGGGCATCGTGCGGGTGATCGTGGCGGTGGCGGACATCGAACATGCGGCCGCCGCCTACAGCACGGGCTTCGGGCTTGCGGTCGACCCGATCGTCGAGGACCGCGCGCGGGGAGTGGCGGTCGCACATTGCCATCCACCCAAGGGTGGCATCATCGAACTGGTCGCGGTTCGAGACGAGTCGCGCCCCTTCGCCCAGGCCATCGCCCGGCACCTGCGCGAGGATCGCGAGGGCATGTACGCGCTGGTGCTGCAATCTCCGGATCTCCAGGCCACCGCGGCGTCCCTGCGCGGCCACGGCATCGGTGTGCGGCCGGCGGCCGACGATCCTGCGGTGCTGGAAATACCGCGAGCCGACGCCTTCGGTGCCCTGATCCGCATCGAAGCGGCATGATGCCGTGGGGCGACGCGGGGATGGGGCGCCCCTTGGCCGCAGCCAGGGGGTGAGGGATACTCCCCGCACCCTTAACAAGGCTCAACGGAGGCAGGAGATGGCTCTCGAAACGGTCGCCAGACTGGATGAAGTCCCCATCGGCAGCCGCAAGCTGGTGAAGATCGGCAACACCAAGATTCTGCTGTTTCACCTCGAAACCGGGTTCTATGCCACCCAGGCCTATTGCCCGCACCTGCTGGCGCCCTTGAAGAGCGGCAAGCTGCTCGAGGGCCATATCCTCCAGTGTCCCTTCCATCGCGCCCAATTCGATATCACCACCGGCGAGGTGCTGCGCTGGGCGAATTTTCCGCCAGGCATCCAGGCACTCAACCTGCTGCGCTCGGAAAAATGCCTGACCACCTATCCGGTGATCATCGACGGCGATGCGATCCGGGTCGATATCCGCTGAATCCCCTGCGATCCGACAACTGCGGAACGACGCGCCGAAACTTTCAACTCTCGACAGCACCTTGGAGAACTAGCTCATGACGACTTCCACAATTGCCCTGGTCACCGGCGGCGCCCGCGGCATCGGCGAAGCCATCTGTCGGGTGCTGGCCGCCCGCGGTCTGCGCGTAGTGGTCAGCGACGTCAACGCCGAGGGCGCCCGGGCGCTGGCCGCGCAAATCGGCGGCTACGGCATCGGCATGGATGTCACCAAACCCGGCTCGGTGACCTCGGCGGTGGCCGAAATCAATCAGGAAGTGGGCCCTCCCTGGCTGCTGGTGAACAATGCCGGCTGGGACAACCTGATGCCATTCCTCGACACCGACGAAGCCTTCCAGGAAAAAGTCATTGCCATCAACTACGCCGGTCCGGTGCGCGTGTGTCGGGCGGTACTGCCCGGCATGATCGGCCTGGGTAGCGGCCGCATCGTCAACATCGCCTCCGACGCCGGCCGCATCGGTTCGGCACTGGAGGCCATCTATTCCGGCACCAAGGGCGGACTGATCGCCTTCACCAAGACCTTGGCGCGGGAGTTCGCGCGCCACAACATCACCGCCAACAACGTCTGTCCGGGCATCACCGACACCCCGTTGATCGGCGAGATCACCGCCATCAACCCCATCGCCGCCAAGGGCATCGCCAGCATCCAGAAGTCGGTGCCGCTGGGGCGCATGGGCACGCCGATGGACATTGCCAACGCGGTGGCGTTTTTTGCCGCGGAGGAGGCAGCCTACGTCACCGGACAGACGCTCTCGGTGAGCGGCGGGATCACCCTGGCGAGTTGACGATCAACGCTGCCAAAACGCTCTGGAGTCCACCAACGACGAGGGCCGGCGCGTTGCGCGCCGGCCCTCGTGCATCGAACCACTATTACAGCCGGGATCTACGTCAACGCAGTCCGCCGCGGCGCACCTGCGCCGGCGTGAAGTAGCTCTCCGCATCGACCCGCCCATTGACGTCGATGGGCACATCCTTGTCGACATTGGTGAGCAGCATCCGTCCTGCGTTGAGGTCGTATTGCACCGCCACCGGCGGTGGCAGCGAGTCCCAGATACCCTGGTCGTACATCATCAGGCCGTGCTCCTCCCACACCCGCCAGAGCTGGTTGCGGCGGTCGTAACCATCGACCAACATCACTGCCCAAGTGTCCTCATCGTAGAAGAAGGTACGTTTGCCATAGTCGTGGCGCGTGCCCTCACGTAGCGTCGCCTCCACCACCCACACTCGGTGCAACTCGTAGCGCCCCAGATCCTGATTGAGCCGCCCCTTGTCGGTGATCATGTCGGCTATTTTCACCTCGGGCGCCCACAGCTTGTAGGCATTGTAGGGCACGTACATCTCCTTGCGGCCGATCAGCTTCCACTCGAACCGATCGTTCGGGCCATTGAACCCACCCTTCTGATCGGTGGTCGCCAGCCCGTCGGATGACGTGTAGGGATTGTCATAAACGATCTGCGGCGCGCGCTTCACCCGACGCTGTCCGGGACTGTAACTCCAGGCCTGGCGGAACTGCTTGGCGAAACTCTGCGGCTCCCGGGCCATCACCACTTGGCCCGCCTGCTTGGCCGGCGCGATCGTGGTCTGGTAATAGAGATAGGCCGAGCCCGGCACGGTCGGATCGTAATTTTCCAATGTGTTGTTGGGATCGCTCCAGCGCAGGTGATACTGAATGCTGAGTTTGACGGTCTCATAATTGCCGCTGGCGGTGATCGGCGTCGTATTCTCGATAGTGTTCTTCCACAGGATGGTGGGCCGGGTCGCATGACTCATGATCGCCTGAGGACCATTCTTGGGAATGGGAAACGCCCAAGCCTTCAACGCGCCCTGGAAACCGATCAGATTCGGATAGGTATCCGACATCACGATCCGCGCCCGGCCGGCATTTTCCAGTGCGGCCTCATAGAGGTACTGTTTGAACACCGCGCTGCGCCGCGAGGGATAGACGTTCATGAAGTAATCGGGATAGGTCTCGAACAGCTTCTGCTGGCCCTCCGAAAGCTTGTCGGCGTACTGCTTGTAGTTCTGCGCGGTGATCTTGAACAGCACCTGGTCCCCCGGGAAGGGATCGGCATGCCAGCCTCCCGGCTTCCAACCCGGTGGCGGTTGCACCGGCTCGTTTTTCCACGCCGGGATGGTGCCCTCGGCATTGCCGGCACGAATGGCTCCGGTCGGCGTCAGCTCGGTCCCCTCCAGGCCCAGCTTGGCCAGCTCTTCGGCCGTGGGTTGTTCGTTGAAATCCTGGGCGGCAACGGGCTGGATCAACCCCATTGCGAGCACCCCGGCCAAGGCCACTGCCCCCAGTCTCTGATATTTTTTTATCATTTAAATGCTCCGATTACTGCCACAAAAGCCGTTGATGTCTTCACCGGGCCCCAGCGCTGTCGACCTGAGTCACCACGGTGCGAATCTCGCGCGGCCACCTCTCCAACCCTGGAGGTGGCTGCGGAGCGGTGCTTGCCTCGCTAGCGCACGCCGTCGCGGCGTACCTGAGCCGGTGTGAAGTAGGCATCCGGGTCGACCCGGAAGCTGTAATCCGGTGGCACCTGCTTGTCGACATTGAGCATGATCATCCGCCCGGCCGTCATGTCGTACTGCACCGCCACCGGCGGCGGGAACGACATCCAGATCCCCTGGTCATAGAGCATCACGCCATGCTCCTCCCACAGCCGCCACATCTCTCCCCGACGGTCGTAGCCATCCTGGAGCATCACCGCCCAGGTATCCTCGTCATAGAAGAACGTGCGGCGACCGTAGTCGTGACGCGTGCCCTCGCGCAGCTTGGCTTCCACCACCCACACCCGGTGCAACTCGTAACGCGCCAGATCCTGGTTGAGTCGGCCCTCCGCCGTGATCATCTGCGGAATGTCGACACCCGGAGCCCACAGCTTGTACGCGTTGTAGGGCACGTAGAGCTCCTTGCGCCCCACCAGCGTCCACTCGAAGCGATCGTTGGGTCCGTTGAAACCACCCTTCTGGTCGGTGGTCGCCAAGCCATCGCTCGAGGTCAGCGGGTTGTCATAGACGATCTGCGGCGCCCGCTTCACCCGGCGCTGACCCGGGCTGTAGTTCCACGCCTGGCGGAACTGTTTGGAAAACGTCAGCGGTTCACGCGCCAGCACCACCTGACCGGCCGACTTGGGCGGCGCGATCGTGGTCTGGTAGTAGTAGAAGCCAGTTCCGGGGACGGTAGGGTCGAAGTTCTCCAGGGTGTTGCCCGGGTCCGCGTAGGGTGCCCGATAACGGACCTCCAGCTTCACCGTTTCGTAATTCCCACTGGACGTGACCGGCGTGGTGTTTTCCATGAGCCGCTTCCAGGGCTCCACCGGCCGCGTCGCCTGGTTCATGATCGCCTGCGGGCCGTTCTTCGGGATCGGGAACGCCCAGGCAATCACCGCGCCTTCCATCGCTATCATGTTGGGAAAAGCCGGCTTTTCGACGATCCGCGCCCGTCCGGCATTGGCCAACGCCGCCTTGTAGATGTACTCGGACAGCACCGCGCTGCGCCGGGTGGGATAGATGTTCATGAAGTAGTTCGGGTAGGTCTCGAACATCTTCTGCTGTCCCGGCGACAGCTTGTCGGCATATTGCTTGTAGTTCTGTGCGGTGATGGTGAACAGCACCTGATCCGCCGCAAAGGGGTCCGCGTGGTAGGTCCCGGGCTGCCAACCCGCAGGCGGCTGGATGGGCTCGAACTTCCACTCCGGAATGGTGCCCTCGGCATTGCCGGCGCGAATGGCACCCGCCGGCGTCAGCTCCGTGCCCTCCAAGCCCAGCTTCGCCAACTCCTCGGGCGTCGGCTTCTCGTTGTAATCCTGGGCCAGGACGGTCTGTGCCACTGCCAAGCCGAGCGCCATCGTACCGATGGCGCCGGCAATCCGTCTCAATGTCGACATGGGGTTGCCTCAGAAGCTGTACTTGAAGGTCAGGGAAATGTTGTCGCGATCATCCCAGGTGCCTGCCGACCCAATCCCTTGCAGGTACGCAAGGTCCAACGAGGTCGAGGTGAGGTATTCGAAGGCCACCCCCAGCACCAGATTGCGCTGGTTCTCCACCATGGCACCGCTGGTAAAGGGCGTATAGCCCTCCACGCCGTGCGAGAACACAATGCGCGGCTTCACGTTCAGGTTCCAGAACAGGTTGTTGTACTCGAACGACGCCACCGCCGTGTAACCCCAGGCAAACGGCGTGATCGGCCGGTCCAACGCATCCACACCCTTGAACCGGCCCGGATCCACAATGGTTCCAGCCTGCGCAATGGTGTTGCCCGCCCGACCCGCCTGGGCCGCTGTCGCAGCCGCCAGAGTGATGCGGCGATTCTCGCCATTGATGCGGTCGGTGGGATCACCGTGATCGAGGTCGTCGATCCAGGACAGCGACACGTCGATCGTATAGGTCTGCCGGTTGGCGCCAAAAGGACCGCCACCCTCGGACATCACCAAGTTGCCCAGCCACATCCAGACATTGGATTCACCGACCTCACAACCCGCGACCTGTGGCGACAGTGCCCGGGCAATTCCCTGTGCCTGCGCCAGCGGGGCGCCCCCGCCCAAGGCCGCCAAGCCACCAGCAATCCCGGTCAGCCCGAAGTTGTTCATGCACTGCCGGGTGTCGACGAATTTCTCGCGCAGGTTGAACTCCGTGCCGTAGGACAACCCCGTCTTGCCCAGCTCACCGCCCAACGAGATCGCATAAGTGTCCTGATCCTGGGCAAACACCCGCTGGTAGCTAACCGGACCCAGACCCAGCGCCGCCAAGGGCCCTATCGGCCCGACGCCATTGGGATCGAAATCCGCCTGCAAATAAGGAATGAAACTATGGCTGCGCGTCCAGAACAGCCCCAGCTCCGCCGAGTTCCAGCTCTCGATGACGAACCGGGTCGCCAAACCCCACTGGCCGCCGCGATCCGCGTAATCAGCGCCCGCATAGGCCACGCCCGGCAGGTTCAGATCGGGATTAAAGCCTGGCCCCAGAAAATCAAAAGGGCTGAACAGTGTGCCGACACCGATGAAAATGCTCGGCCGCCAGTTCCAGATGTAATAGGCTTCGACGTTCCAGGTGTCGGAGATGTCATAGGAGCCCCACACCATCTCCTGCGGCAGCAGCCGTTCCTTGACCTCGGCACCCGGCGTCACCCGGCCATTGACGTCCTCGGGAGCCTGGGTATTGTTGATCCCGCCTCCCTGAATGAGACTCTCACCCCAACTGACG
>JADLCO010000251.1 GCA_020847115.1 Pseudomonadales bacterium
ATCCATGTAGAACTGCTGGCGACCGCTCACCGTGCGCCACGGAATCCGTTCGTGGACATTGGTGTAGCCGGCGTTGTAGCTGACGTGTTCGTCTTCCAGGCCCGACCAGGTGGGGCTGGAAATGATCTTGCGCGGCTGCGCCTGGATGTCGCGGAAGCGGATCGCCTCATGCTCCTTGCCCACCGCCAGGTGGCGGTGGTCGCGACCGGTGAACTGGCCGAGCGCTTCCCAGGCCTTGACCGCCCCGTGACCGTTGGTCTCCGGCGCCAGGTGCAGCACGCACTCGGCTGCATCGATGGCGCTGTCGATGATCGGCCGACCCTTGCTGACGCCCTCTTCACGCACCCGACGGTTGAGATCGCCGAGAAACTCGACTTCGTCCCGGGTATCCCAGCTGATGCCCTTGCCGCCGTTGCCCTGCAAGTCGAGCAGCGGGCCGAGCGAGGTGAACGTGCGGTAGAGGTTGGGGTAGTCGCGCTCGACCACCGCGATGCTCGGCATGGTCTTTCCGGGAATCGGCGGGCACTGGCCCTTCTTCCAGTCGGTCACACCCAGCGGCATGGCCAGTTCGCCTGGCGTGTCGTGCAGGGTGGGTACGAGCACCACGTCCTTTTCCACGCCAAGCACGCCCGGCGCCAGCTCACTGACGGTCCTTGCGATGCCTTTGAAGATGTCCCAGTCGCTGCGCGCCTCCCAGGCCGGATCCACCGCCTTGGAGAGCGGATGGATGAAGGGGTGCATGTCGGAGGTATTGAGATCGTCCTTCTCGTACCAGGTGGCCGTCGGCAGCACGATGTCCGAATACAGCGCCGTGGTGCACATGCGGAAATCGAGCGTGACCAGCAGATCGAGCTTGCCTTCGGGTGCCGGATCCCGCCAGGCGATTTCCTGCGGCTTGATCGCTCCGCGCTCGCCGAGATCCTTGCCCTGCACACCGTGGCGGGTACCCAGCAGGTGGCGCAGCATGTACTCGTGGCCCTTGCCGGAGCTGCCGAGCAGGTTGGAGCGCCAGATGAACATGTTGCGCGGGAAATTTTCCGGCGCATCCGGATCGGCATAGGCGAAATCCAGTTTGCCGCTCTGGAGCTGGTTGACCACGAATTCAGCGGGCGTGCTGCCCGCCGCCTCGGCGGCCCTGGCGATGCCGAGCGGGTTGGTGTTGAGCTGCGGTGCGCTCGGCAACCAGCCCATGCGGATCGCCTGCAGGTTGAAATCCGCCTGACTGCCGGTGTACTTGCCGGGATCGACCAGCGGCGACAGCAATTCCTTCATTTCCAGCTTTTCGTATCGCCACTGGTCGGAATTGAAATAGAAAAACGACGTGCCATTCATGTGCCGCGGCGGCTTGCTCCAATCCAGCGCGAACGCGACCGGCTGCCAGCCCGTCTGCGGGCGCAGTTTTTCCTGGCCCACGTAGTGCGCCCAGCCACCACCGGTCTGACCGACGCATCCGCACATCATCAGCATGTTGATGAGGCCGCGGTAGTTCATGTCGTTGTGGAACCAGTGGTTCATCGCCGCACCGACGATGATCATGCTGCGGCCACCGGTCTTGGCCGCGGTGCTGGCGAATTCGCGGGCGATCTCGATGACCTCGCGGCGCGGCACGCCAGTGATGACTTCCTGCCAGGCCGGCGTGCCCGGAACGTTGTCGTCGTAGCTGCTCGCGACGTGACCGCCGCCGAAACCGCGATCCACCCCGTACTGCGCCAGCAGCAGGTCGTAAACCGTGGCGACCACGCACTCCGAGCCATCCGCCAGATGGAGCCTGCGCACCGGGACGTTGCGCTCGAGCACGTCGTCGAATTTGTTGGCGGTCCACTTGGCGTGCTCGATCCCGCCGAAGTAGGGATAGCTGACCGCCTCGACGCCATCGTGGCCGTCCTTGAAGCTCAGCCGCAACCGGGTTTCGCGGCCTTCGCTGTCTTTCGGCTCGATGTTCCAGCGCCCCTTCTCGCCCCAGCGGAAGCCGATCGAGCCGTTGGGCACGCAGATCCGGTCACCCGCTTCGTCCCAGGCCAGAGTCTTCCACTCCGGATTGTTGCTCTCGCCAAGTCCGCCGAGATCGCAGGCGCGCAGGAAGCGGCCAGGCACCAGGCGGCCGTCGGCACGCCTCTCCAGGCGTACCAGCAAGGGCATGTCGGTGTTCTGGCGGCAGTAATCCACGAAATAGGGCGCTGGCTCGTCGGCATGAAACTCCTTGAGGATCACGTGACCCATCGCGAAGGCCAGCGCTGCGTCGGTGCCCTGCTTGGGATGTAGCCAGTGGTCGGTGAGTTTGGCCACTTCCGAGTAATCGGGCGTGATGGCCACCGTCTTGGTGCCGTTGTAGCGCGCTTCGGTGAAGAAGTGCGCATCCGGCGTGCGCGTCTGCGGGACGTTGGAACCCCAGGCGATGATGTAGCGGCTGTTGTACCAGTCGGCCGACTCCGGCACGTCCGTCTGTTCGCCCCACACCTGCGGACTGGCCGGCGGCAGGTCGCAGTACCAATCGTAGAAGGACAGACAGGCGCCACCGAGCAAGGACAGGTAACGCGCGCCGGAGGCATAGGACACCATCGACATCGCGGGAATCGGCGAGAACCCGATCACCCGATCCGGACCATGCTGCCTGACCGTGTACAGGTTGGCGGCCGCGATGATCTCGTTGACCTCGTCCCAGCGCACGCGGGCGAAGCCGCCCATGCCCCGTCGCGACTTGAAATCCCTGGCTTTGGCCGGATCCTGCACGATGCTTGCCCAGGCATCCACCGGACTCAGCGTCTTGCGCGCATGCCGCCACATCCTGAGCAGCGCGCCGCGCACCAGCGGATATTTCACGCGATTCGCGCTGTACAGGTACCAGGAATAACTGGCCCCGCGC
>JADLCO010000252.1 GCA_020847115.1 Pseudomonadales bacterium
GAGGCTCGAAGTGGGCAGCTGGGGTGGGTTGTTGTGAAGGCCTTCCCACCCGGCAGGCGTTACCGGAAGCTCCAGCGCGCACCAACGCTGAACAGATCCGCCTCGGGGTCGATCGGCCCCGCGTCCAGCTCCCAGCGCTCCCAGTTGGCGGTCAGGCCGAACTGCGGAGTGACGCTGTACACCGCACCGACGCCGTACACCCAGCCATCGGCATCCTGACCGGTGAGCAGGAAGTCGAAGTCGTCGTATTCGCGGTAGCTGCCGAACCCGTTGACCTCCAGGGCTTCCAGGGCCTTCCAGCGCAGGCCGGCGGACAGTCCGTAGCCATCGGCCTGGCTGCCGGCGGGATCGAGGCGCTCATAGGAGACGCCACCCCAGGCGTCGAGCTGGTTGGTGCCGGTGAGCAGGGCGTAGTTGGCGCCGACGCCGAGCGACTGCACGTCGAGGCTGGATTCTCCGGTGCCCGGCAGGTCGAGGTCGAGCGCGGTATGCGATCCCCAGACGAAGACATGGTCGGTCAGCGCGGCGGAACCCTTGAAGCGCAGGCCATCGACGTCCAGGTTGTCGACGCCCGGTGCATCGGGATCGACCTCGTCGCCGAACACGTATTCGGCTTCCAGGTAGCTATAGCTGATATTGTCCGCAGCCTGGACCGAAGGGCCATGGAAAGCCAGCGGAAGCAGCGCCAGACCAACCAGGGATGAAAACGGTTTATGTTTGATATTCATGTAGATACTCCTCGTTCTTGCGGCTTGTCATTAAATTGTAACGAAATGGGGCGCCGAGGTGAGGGGGATGCACCAAAAAGTTTTTCGGCAGATGATTTCTATGACCGAGGTCACAGAACGAACTCTTGGGGGACCCAGTGATGCCTGAACTGCCGCCGATCAGCCGCTTTCCCATCCCCGATCCCGCCACCCTGCCGGACGACATCCGCGCACAGATCCTGGCGGTACAGGAAAAGACCGGTTTCATTCCCAATGTGTTCCTGGCGCTCGCCCATCGACCCGACCAATGGCGCGGCTTCTTTGCGCTCCACGACGCCGTCATGAAGCACGACAGCAGCCTCACCAAGGCGGAGAAAGAAATGATCGTGGTCACCGTCAGCGGCGGCAACGAGTGCCATTATTGTGTGATCGCCCACGGCGCCGTTCTGCGCATCATCGCGAAGCATTCACAGCTCGCCGACCAACTCGCCATCAACTACCGCAAGGCGGACATCAGCCCGCGCCAGCGCGCCATGCTGGATTTCGCGGTCAAGGTCAGCCAGCAGTCGCAGGCCATCGAGGACGCCGACTACGCCCGCCTGCGCGAGCACGGCTTCGGCGACGAGGACATCTGGGACATCGGTGCCATCAGCGCCTTTTTCTGTCTCTCCAACCGGCTGGCGAACCTGATCGGCATACGCCCCAACGACGAGTTCTACCGCATGGGGCGGGAGTTCTGAGCTGCTGACTTTGGCCGGGCCAGGGGTCCTTGCCGAGGGCCGGGCGCCAACAGGCGGCTAACGGGTCGCCCCCGCCTCCCGCCAGCGCGCGATGCCCGCCGCGTCCAGCCCCAGCCACTCCTTCAGCACCTCGTCGCTGTGCTGGCCCAGGGTGGGCGCCGGGGCAAAGGTCGCAGGATCGCTGCGCGAGAGCTTGATGGGGTTGCCGGGGGCGAAGGTGCGGCCGCCGTCGGGATGGCCCACTTCGACCACCATGTCGCGGTGGCGGACCTGCGGGTCGGCGAGCGCCTGGCTGAAGCGGTTGACCGGCGCGCAGGGGATGCGCACGGCTTCGAGCTTTTCCAGCCAGTGTGCGGTGGTATCGGTGGCGAAGATCTCCGCGACGCGATCCTCGATCAGCTGCTTGCTGGCGAGCCGGCCGGGCTGGCGGTCGAATTCCGGGCGGCGCAGGTCGTCGGCGCCGAGCACTTCGAGCAGGTTCTGCCAGAATTCGTCGAAGATCACCGCGATGACGATGGCGCCGTCGCGGGTGGCGAAGCTGTTGTAGGGCACGTGCACGAAGTGGGAGTTGCCGATGGGCTCGGGGTCTTCGCCGGAGAGAAAGTACATGGTGGCCATGTAGCTCATCATGGCGATCTGGCCGTCGAGCATGGAGATGTCGAGGTGCTGGCCGCGGCCGCGGCGCTCCCGTTCGTAGAGCGCGGTGAGGATGCCGGCGAGGCCGAACAGGCTGCCGCCGAGGTCGGCGATGGGCAGGCCGGAGCGCAGCGGGTGGCGGGCGTCGAAGCCGGTGATCGACATGTTGCCGCCGTAGGCCTGGACTACCTGGTCGAAGGCGGTGCGGTTGCGCCCTGGGCCGGTCTCGCCGAAGCCGCTGATGGAGCAGGTGATGATGCGCGGGTTGATGGCCGCGAGGCGGTCGTGGTCGATGCCGAGCTTGGTGGTTACGCCGACGCTGAAGTTGTCGCAGACGATGTCGGCCTTGGCGACCAGGGCGTAGAACAGTTCGCGGCCGGCCTCGCCCTTGAGATCAACCACCAGGCTTTTCTTGTTGCGCGACAGGCACAGGAAGTAGGCGCCCATGCCGCTGATCGAATGCTTGGGATCGTTGGCGAGCAGACCGCGGGTGCGTTCGCCTTCCGGGGGCTCGACCTTGACCACCTCGGCGCCGAGGTCGGCGAGGGTCATGGTGGCGAACGGCCCGGAGAGGATGTGGGTGAGGTCGAGGACGCGAACGCCCGCAAGGGGTTTGGACATGATGCCGGCCCGGCGAAGGTGAGGCCGGCATTGTCGCATCAAGCCCGGCCGGCAAAAAACCGCCGGGCCGCCGTGGCGGGGCTAGTGGTGTAGCAGCTCCGCGGGCGGTTGCTCGCACTCCAGCTGGCGGCCCAGCAGGGCGCTGATGGGCTCCAGCAGAAAGGCGTCGTCCTCGCAGGCGAAGCTGATCGAAGTGCCGGTCTTTCCGGCGCGGCCGGTGCGGCCGATGCGGTGGACGTAGTCCTCCGGCTCCTCCGGCAAGGTGTAGTTGATCACATGGCTGATGCCCTCGACGTGCAGGCCGCGGCCGGCGACATCGGTGGCCACCAGCACTTTCAGCTTGCCGCTCTTGAAGGCATCGAGGGTGCGCACCCGCTGGTTCTGGGCGACCTCGCCAGAGAGCAGGCCGGCGTCGATGCCGGCGCTGCGCAGCTTTTCCTGCAGGCGCCGGCACTGATCGCGGCGGTTGGCGAAGACTATGGCGCTTTCCACCTCGGGGTCGCGCAGCAGGTTGCGCAGCAGGGCGAACTTGTTGCGCGTCTCGACGATGAACACGCGCTGGTTCACCGACTCGGCGGCGACCCGCTCGGGCTCGATTTCGACGAATACCGGGCGCTCGGTCCACTGCTCGGCGAGGCGGTGGACGTCCTCGGTGAAGGTGGCGGAGAACATCAGCGTCTGGCGGTGCTCGGCCTTGTGGGGCGTGAGCCGCACGATGCGCCGCACTTGGGGGATGAAGCCCATGTCGAGCATGCGGTCGGCCTCGTCGATGACCAGCACCTCGACCTGGTCGAGGTGGACGTCGCGGCTGTTGCAGAAGTCGAGCAGGCGTCCTGGCGTGGCGACCAGGAGGTCGCAGTGGCGCTGGTGCAGGCGCTGGCGCTGGCGGTCGTAGTCCATGCCGCCGACCAGGGTGTGGATCTCCAGGTCGGTGTACTTGCACAGCGCCTTGGCGTCGTCGGCGATCTGCATCACCAGTTCGCGGGTGGGTGCGATCACCAGGGCGCGGGCCTCGCCGGCGAAGCGCTCCTCCTCGATCGGGTGCTGGAGCAGATCGGTGATGATGGTGATCAGAAAGGCCGCGGTCTTGCCGGTGCCGGTCTGCGCCTTGCCCACCACGTCGTGGCCGCGCAGGGCGAAGGGCAGGGAGCGCGCCTGGATCGGCGAGCAGTAGCGAAAGCCGAGATCGGCGATGGCGTGCAGCAGTGGCACCGGGAGATCGAGGTCATGGAAGCGGACCTTGCCGGACTCCGGCTCGACCGCGAACTCGGTCGAGTCCCAGGAGCTACCGGAGGCAGACTGGGGTGCGTCGGCGCGATTGCTGCGGCCCCGACTGCGGGCGCGCCGACGCCCGGCGTCCGCGGCTTCCTGGCCCGCCTGAGGGGCGTCATGGGTGGTGGAAATAGCGGTGAACTCCGATGAAAACTGGCGTTGGAAGAAGTAAAACTGCGCGATTGTAGCATGGGCATCCAACCCTGCGACGGCCGCTCCGGCCTGCGGTCTCGGCAGGGTTGGATGCGCGCGGCATCATCATTCGCGGATGGCCAGTGGCCGCGCTGGCGGCACTTCCTGGTCGGGGGCGGGAGCGAACACCGGGTTCTGGAGCGCGGCCTTGGCGTAGTAGCGGTCGAGCGGCTCGGACTGTCCCAGTTCAGTGACGATGCGGGCGTGATGGCGGCGCAGGCCCCGGGGGCTGGTCACCCCGCAGCTGTGCGCGATCACGCCCACCTCTCTGCGCAGATTCTCCACGTACTGGGCCACACGGGTCGCCTTGTCGATGGGATCGAGACCTTTCTGCAGATGAGGATCGTGGGTGGTGATGCCCGTAGGGCAGGTGTTGCGATTGCACTGCATGGCCTGGATGCAACCCAACGCGAACATGAAGCCGCGCGCGGAGTTGATGAAATCGGCGCCTACCGCCAGCGCCCAGGCGACATCCACCGGAGTGATCAGCTTGCCGGCGGCAATCACCCGGATGCGCTCGCGCAGGCCGTATTCGTGGAGCTTGTCGATCACCGCCGCCAGGGTCTCGCGAATGCTCAGGCCGGCGTGATCCATCAGGCTCTGTGGCGCCGCGCCGCTACCGCCGTCGCCGCTGTCCAGCGTGATGAAGTCCGGCGCCCAGCGTTCCGCGCCGCGCACCCGGATCTGTTGGCAGAGATCGTCGAAAAAGCCGCCACCCCCGACCACCAGCTTGAAGCCGACGGGCTTGCCGGTCACCGTGCGGATATGGTCGATGCGCTCGAGTAGCTGGCCGACGTTGCGGATATCCGGGTGGCCGTTGGGGCTGATCGAATCCTGGCCGATCGGGATGCCGCGGATCTCCGCCACCTCCGGGGTGACCTTGATGCCCGGCAGGATGCCGCCCTTGCCGGGTTTGGCGCCCTGGCTCAGTTTGATCTCGAACATCCGCACCTGGGGGTGTTCGGCAATGACCCGCAGGCGCTCGTCGCTCAGTTGCCCCTCGGGATCGCGCACCCCGTACTTGGCAGTGCCGATCTGAAATACTAGGTCACAGCCGCCGTCCAGGTGGTATGGCGACAGGCCGCCCTCGCCGGTATTCAGCCAGCAGCCGGCGCGCGCCGCGCCGCGCGACAGCGCCAAGGTCGCCACGCGGGAGATGGCGCCATAGCTCAGAGCCGAGACATTGAAGAACGACCGCGCCGTGAAGGGTGTGGCACAGTGCGGGCCGATCACCAGCGGCGCATCTTTGGCGGCATCCTCCTCCAGGATGGGAAATTCATCGGGCACGAACAGAACCGCGCCTGGAGCAGCCAGGTCGAGCGTCGACCCGAAGGCGAGTGTGCCATCGACATTCTTTGCCGCCCGGTAGACCCAGGAGCGCTGCGCGCGGTTGAACGGCTGCTCTTCGCGATCCAGGGTATAGAAGTACTGGCGGAAGAAAAAGCC
>JADLCO010000253.1 GCA_020847115.1 Pseudomonadales bacterium
CGCCACGAGCAGGGCGCCGCGCACGCCGCGGAAGGCTATGCGCGCTCCACCGGCGGTGTCGGCGTGCTGCTGGTCACCAGCGGCCCGGGCGTGACCAATGCGGTCACCGGGCTCGCCGACGCGATGATGGATTCGATTCCGCTGGTCTGCATCACCGGGCAAGTGCCCACCCATCTGATCGGCTCGGATGCCTTCCAGGAGTGCGATACCGTCGGTATCACGCGCGCCTGCACCAAGCACAACTTCCTCGTGAAGGACGTCGCCGACCTCGCGCGCGTGCTCCACGATGCCTTCCACATCGCGCGCACCGGCCGGCCCGGCCCGGTCGTGGTCGACATACCCAAGGACGTCCAGTTCAAACGCGGCGACTACACCGGCCCCGCAAACATCCTGCACCGGACCTATCGGCCGCGCACCAAGGGCGACCCGACCCGCATCGAGCAGGCGGTCGAACTGATGCTGGCGGCGCGCCGCCCGGTTTTCTACACCGGCGGCGGGGTCATCAACGCCGGTCCCCGCGCTTCGGAACTGCTGCGTGAACTGGTGCGCCAGACCGGCTTCCCGATCACCTCGACGCTGATGGGTCTCGGTGCCTTTCCCGCTTGCGACCGCCAGTGGCTCGGCATGCTCGGCATGCACGGCACCTATGAAGCCAACCTGGCGATGAACCGCTGCGATGTGATGATCAACATCGGCGCGCGCTTCGACGACCGCGTGACCGGGCGCCTGGACGCGTTCTCGCCGGGCTCGAAGAAGATCCACGTCGATATCGATCCCTCTTCGATCAACAAGACAGTGCGCGTCGACATCCCGATCATCGGCGATTGCGCGCAGGTGCTCGAAGAGATGCTCGCGGTCTGGAAGGCCAAGGCGCGCAGGCCGGACGAAGGCGCGATGACCGCCTGGTGGGGGCAGGTGGATGCCTGGCGCGCACGCCGCTCGCTGGCCTATCGCCAGGACGGCCCGAAGATCAAGCCGCAGTACGCGGTCGAGCGCCTCTACCAGCTCACCAGGAACCGCAAGACCTTCATCACCACCGAAGTCGGCCAGCACCAGATGTGGGCCGCCCAGCACTACCATTTCGAGCAGCCGAACCGCTGGATGACCTCAGGCGGTCTCGGCACGATGGGCTACGGCATTCCGGCGGCGGTCGGCGTGCAGGTGGCGCACCCGGGCGCGCTGGTCATCGACATCGCCGGCGAGGCGAGCGTGCAGATGACCATGCAGGAAATCTCCACCGCGGTGCAGTACCGCCTGCCGATCAAGATCTTCATTCTCAACAACGAATACATGGGCATGGTCCGCCAGTGGCAGCAGTTGCTCCACGGCAGCCGCTATGCGCACTCGTACTCCGAAGCGCTGCCGGATTTCGTCAAGCTCGCGCAGGCTTACGGCGCCAAGGGCATCCGCGCGACCGACCCCGCCGAACTCGATGCGCGCATCGGCGAGATGCTGGCCTACGACGGCCCGGTGATCTTCGACTGCGTGGTCGACAAGCTCGAGAACTGCTATCCCATGATCCCCTCGGGCGCCGCGCACGACGAGATGATCCTGCCGGATGCGGTGGATGTCGGCGTGTCCGAGGCGGGCAAGGTCCTCGTTTGAGCCCCTCACCGCGGGTCGGTCCCGACCCGCGGCGGTTGAAACTCTTCTCGGCAGCGCGGGCGGGCAGAAGGACTCGGTTTCGGCCCGGAATGATCGTCGTGGAGAGCAACAGAGGCGGTCCGTCCCACGTCGCCGACAGGCAGCGCATTCCGCAACGGCGCAATTCCCATCACCGAAGTGCTTCCGGTGCTTGCGCTCGCCGCCCCATGTTCGCCTCTCGCGACCGAGGCAGCGCCCCACCCCATCGCGCGCGGTATTTCTGGACTCTCGTCGAGCATGTGTCCCGCCCCCGGGCCCTTCCTTGCCACCTGCACGTCCAACCCTTCGCAGACTGGCTGACCCCAATTACCCTGTCCAGTCCGCGACAACTATCTTGGCCGGTGGTCTACCGCGGGACTTCTTGCCGCTCGCGCTGGCGCCAGGCCGCCAGGATGCTCAGGAGAGTTGTGAGGCCCAGCAAGGCCCACGGGTCAGTGGCCGGTACCGTGACGGGTGGTGCAGGAGCCAGTTCGAAGTTGTCCGTACCCAAGGATGCGGCAGCGGTAAGCCCAATGCTGTCGACCGCGCCGCGAAAGCTACCCCACCAGCCCGAGCCCGTGCCAATCTGAACACCCATGATGACCGCCGTTGAAGGGATGGAGAAGCCACCGGCTTCGGGCACATAGCTGCCAGATGCAAACTGCGCCATGGTCGTGAAGGGGATTTGACTATTGGCCGCGCCCGCTTGCCACACCCACATGAAGGCAGTGCCATCGATCGTGTCCGTGACCCACGTGTTGGTGGGCGCAGTGTAGGGCCCGATCGCTGGGTGTTCGAAGGTCAGCCAGGATTGATCGGCCAGCGTTGCCGAATTGCCGTCGTTGTCCACCAAAATGCGGTACACGGGGTGAAACCCGGCGCCGGTAGTACTGGAGGCGTCGCGATACCAGTCGTAGCTGGCGGAGACGAAGCTGCCCAAAGGCGCCAGGCCATTGCTCGGGAAATACTGCCACGTCGTCTGGCCCGTGCTGTCGGCCGAAGTCATCAACACCGAACCGTTGCCGCTGCGCGGGTAGTCGCCGGTGATGCCCACCGATGCCGTGGCGCGAATGTCGATGCGCAGCCAAGCGTCAAATGCGAACGGGTCGCTGCCAGGCCCGTTCATCACGCCAGCGGGCGTGGTGACAACGGCGGCACCGGCCGCACCGCAAGCCAGGGCAAGCACGCTCACCAGCAAGATCCTTTGCACCGGAAACCCACGGGAAATCTCACGACGATAACGGGCCAGCTTCATGCCATGATCCTCACAGACTGTAGCGGAACGATGGTGTCAACACTCTCAAACTGGAAAAGACTATCTGGTTGTAGCGACGCCTGAACACTAGCACCGCCATCCCGCGTGGGATTCTGACTTGCCAACCACGTCTACCATCCAACTCTTTCGCTCGAACCAAGCGTAAGCGATTGCTCTATAACCTGATTCCGTGACCCCTCACCAGAAAACAGTAGCTATCTGGTTGATCTTGCACGATAATATCGGAATCGTCCAGTCACCCGGCAGGTGCATGTTGAAAGCGCTTCGGATTGTCCCGTTACGCTC
>JADLCO010000254.1 GCA_020847115.1 Pseudomonadales bacterium
CCGGCGAATGCAAGATCGGCATCATGCCCGGCCACATCCACCTGCCGGGCCGGGTCGGCGTGGTGTCGCGCTCCGGCACCCTGACCTACGAGGCGGTCAAGCAGACCACCGATTATGGCTTCGGCCAGTCCACCTGCGTGGGCATCGGTGGCGACCCGATCCCGGGTTCCAGCTTCATCGACATCCTGAAGCTGTTCCAGCAGGATCCGAAGACCGAAGCCATCGTGATGATCGGCGAGATTGGCGGCAGCGCCGAGGAGGAGGCGGCGGCTTTCATCAAGGCCAATGTCACCAAGCCGGTGGTGTCCTACATCGCCGGCGTCACCGCGCCGGCCGGCAAGCGCATGGGCCATGCCGGCGCCATCATCGCCGGCGGCAAGGGCACCGCGGCGGAGAAGTTCGCGGCCCTCGAGGATGCCGGCGTGAAGACCGTGCGCAGCCTCGCCGACATCGGCAGCGCGCTCAAGGAAGTGACCGGCTGGTGAGGGCGGGCGCGGCGGCCCTGGCGGCCGCCGCGCTCAGCCGCCGGCCTGGTAGCCGGCCAGACTGGCCGCGCGGGCGGCCCGGTAATCGATGATCGGCAGCGGGCGCCCGGCCGCACTCGCGGCCGCGGGGTCGTGGCGCCGTGCCGGCGGCAGCGCCGCCAGTTCCGGCAGCCAGCACGCCAGATAGTCCCCTTCGGGGTCGAAGCGCCGTCCCTGGATGATGGGATTGAAGATGCGGAAATAGGGCGCGGCGTCCGCCCCGACCGATGCGCACCACTGCCAGCCACCCAGGTTGGAGGCGAAATCGCCGTCGATCAGGTGGCGCATGAAAAACCGCGCCCCCAGGCGCCAGTCGATGCCCAGCAGCTTGGTCAGGAAGGAGGCGGCGATCATCCGTACCCGATTGTGCATCCAGCCGGTGGCAAGCAGCTGGCGCAGGCCCGCATCGACCATGGGAAAGCCGGTCTCGCCGCGACACCAGGACTGCCACCGGTGCGCGTCGTCGCGCCAGCGGATGCGGGCCTCCACCTCGGGGCGAAACGGCCGCCAGCGGCTCAGGTCCGGGAAGGCGGCGATCAGGTGGCGGAAGAAGTCGCGCCAGATCAGCTCGCCGACCCAGCTATCCCCGAGCCAGTCCCGGGTGCCGGCGTGAGCCGCCACCGCGGCCACGCACTGGCGCGCCGACAGCGCGCCACAGGCCAGATAGGGCGAGAGCCCCGAAGTGCCGTCCATGGCCGGAAAATCCCGCCGATCGGCGTAGTCCGGATGCTCCCGTGCCACGAACTGCGCCAGCCGCCGCCGGGCGGCGGCACCACCGGCTGGCCAGAGATCGGCGCGGAACGCCGCCGGCCAGCCCGGCAGTGATTCCGGCACGGCGTCGCCGGCGGGCAGCGCGGGTTGCTGGTCCGGGGTCGGCAGCGGTGTCCAGCCGGTGGCGGCCAGCTCCCGGCGCCAGGTGCGGGCGAAGGGGGTGAACACCCGAAAGCAGGTGCCGGCGGCGGTGGCCAGGCTGCCGGGCGGTAGCACGCAATCGCCGTCGCAGGCGGTCACCGGGATCCCGGCGGCGCGGAAGGTCGCGGTCACCAGGGCATCGCGCCGGGCCTCGTCGAGGGGATATTCGCGGTTGAACCACAGGCCGCGGGCGCCGCTGTCGCGAGCCAGTTGCAGCAGCAGCGCAGGGATGTCCGTGAAGTATCGCGCCGACAGCACCCGCAGGCCGATGTTGCGTGTCGCCAGCTCGTCCTGCAGCCGGCGCAGGGTGGCCAACCAGAAGGCGATCCGCGCCGGTGCGGCGTCGTGCGCACGCCATTGCTCCGGGGTCAGGACGGCGACCGCGAGCACGCCGGAGCGGGCGCGGGCGGCGCCATGGAGTGCCGGGTGGTCGTCGAGCCGCAGGTCGTTGCGCAGCCAGACCAGCTGCACGGCGGGTCAGGCCAGGGCTTCGGGATTCAGGTTGGCGCGGATGCGGTGCAGCGCGGCGATGGTCTGGGCGGCCTCGATATTGTCCAGCCCGGACATGGCGTCGTCGCGGATGGACTCCACCACCGCCTCGATCGAATCCAGTACCGACTGCGCGGTGGGCGCCAGGAACAGCAGCTTGGCGCGGCGGTCGCGGGCGTCGGTGGTGCGCTTGACCAGCTTGCGGGCCTCCAGCTGGTCGATGATGTGTACCAGGGTGATCGGCTGGATTTCGAGCAGCTCCGCCAGCTGGTTCTGACGCACGCCCTCGTGGCGCGAGATGTAGACCAGGGCGCGTGCCTGCAGAAAGGTGAGGTTGCCGGCGCCCAGGCGGCGCTGGAAGGTGTTGCGCAGCAGTCGGGAGACATCCGCGACCAGAAAGCCCAGGCTGTCTTTGTCGATACCCATGGCAGTTAATCCATATGTCGAGTTTATGATTAAGTATCCAGAGGAGCCGGCTCGACTGCAACCCCGTTCATCGCTCCGCCGGCGAGCTGACCGGCGGCGGGGCAATCGGGTATCTTGGCGGCCCGCGCCATCCGCTGGCGGCATTTCGGGTCAGCGGCGTTGGCCGGCACTCGGGTTTTCCGGAATTCAATTCGCTGGAGAGGAAGCCATGACCGCCCCTTTGGGATATCGCCCCCGCGATCTTCGCATCCGCTGCCGCCGGTTCCGGTGACGCCATGCCCGGCCAGCGCTTCACCGTCGAAGTCCAACCGCGCCTGCCCGCCGAGTTGCAGGGCCTGGAGCAACTCGCCGACAACCTGATCTACGCCTGGGATCGCGGCGTGCGCGGGCTGTTCCATCGCCTCGACCCCGAGCTCTGGGAGCGCTGCGGGCACAATCCCACGGTGTTTCTGCGCCGCGTCGCGCAGCAGCGGCTGGATGCCGCGGCCGCCGACCCGGTGTTCCTCCAGGATTTCCACAGCGTCATGTCGGCCTACGACAGCTACCTGGAGTTTCGCCGCCGCGAGCGCCGCGACCTGGGCCTGCGCGAGGACCGCGGGGATCTGATCTCCTACGCCTGCGCCGAGTTCGGCCTGCACGAGAGCTTTCCCATCTACTCCGGCGGGCTCGGCATCCTCGCCGGCGACTACTGCAAGGCGATGAGCGACATGGACGTGCCCTTCGTCGCGATCGGCATCCTCTATCGCCAGGGCTATTTCCGCCAGACCATCGATGCCCAGGGCAATCAGGTCGCCCACTATCACCCCTCGCGCATCGAGGACCTGCCGGTGCGCTGCGCCGGCGGCGAGCGGGGGCCGCTGCTGGTTGCGGTGCCGATGGCCGAGCGCACCGTCCAGCTGCGCGTGTGGCAGGCGCTGGTCGGCCACATCTCCCTGTACCTGCTCGATTCCGACATCGAACAGAACCGCGCCGAGGATCGCGCCATCACCTATCAGCTCTACGGCGGCGGCGAGGTCGGGCGCATCCAGCAGGAGATCGTGCTCGGCATCGGCGGTGTGCGCGCCCAGCGCGCGCTCGGCCTCGCGCCCAACGTGTGGCACGTCAACGAGGGCCATGCCGCGTTCCAGATCCTCGAGCGCTGCCGCGAGCTGGTGGGCCGTGGATTCGAGTTCGCCGCCGCGCTGGAGGCGGTGGCAGCCGACACCGTGTTCACCACCCACACGCCGGTGGCCGCCGGGCACGATCGCTTCCACCGCAGCCTGGTGCAACACTACCTGGGGGCCTACATCGCCGAGCTCGGCATCACCATGGACGGATTCATGGCGCTGGGCGCCAGTCCCGACGGCGATCAGCTGTTCAACATGACCGCCCTGGCCCTGCGCGGGTCGCGCTTCCACAACGGCGTCAGCGCCATCCACGGCGGCGTCGCCGCGCGCACCGAGGGCTACATCTGGCCCGAGATCGACCCGGCGGAAAACCCCATCGGCCACGTCACCAACGGCATCCATCTGCCCACCTTCCTGGCGCGCGAATGGGGCAGTTATTTCAACCAGCAGTTCGGCGGCAGCTGGCGCAATGAGCTGTGCAATGCCGACTACTGGGAGCGCATCGACGAGATTCCGGGCCACGTCTTCTGGAGTCAGCGCGAGCACCTCAAATCCAAGCTCGCCGACGCCCTGTGCGAGCGCCTGACCCGCCAGCTCACCCGCAACGGCCACAGCCCCAGCCAGATCGCCAAGGTCACCCGTTATCTGGAGCGCACCGAGCGCAGCGTGATGATGATCGGCTTCGCCCGCCGCTTCGCCACCTACAAGCGCGCCACCCTGATCTTTGCCGATCCCGAACGCCTGGCGCGCCTGCTCAACGATCCCCAGCGGCCGGTGGTGCTGATCTTTGCCGGCAAGGCCCACCCCGCCGACCAGCCCGGCCAGGAGCTGATCCGCGCCCTGCACCGCTATGCCAGTCAGCCCGAGTTCGAGGGCCGGGTGCTCCTGGTCGAGGACTACGACATCGCGCTCGCGCGCAAGCTGGTCACCGGTGTCGACGTCTGGCTCAACACGCCCCAGTACCCCCTAGAGGCGAGCGGAACCTCCGGCCAGAAGGCGGCCATCAACGGCGTGCTCAACCTGAGCGTGCTCGACGGCTGGTGGGCCGAGGGCCACACCGACGGCAACGGCTGGGGCATCGCCCCCCATGGTTCGGCCTTTGGCGCCGAGTTCCGCGACCGCGAGGAGGCGGGCGAACTGCTCGACCTGCTGGAGCGGGAGGTGGTGCCGCTGTACTTCGAGCGCAACAACCACGGCTATTCGCGCCGCTGGGTGGAGCGAGCCAAGCAGGCGATGAAGACCATCATCCCGCGCTTCAATGCCGAGCGCATGGTCGCCGATTACCTGCGCGAGCTGTATCTGCCGGCGCGCGACCACGGCCGCCGCCTGGCGGCCAACGATGGCGCCGGGGCGAGCATCCTGGCGCACTGGAAACGCCGGGTGCTCGCCGGCTGGGGCGAGGTGCAGGTGGGCCTGGCCGCCGAGGCGATGCCCAGCATCCACCACGACGAGCGCCTGGCGATCCGCGTCGCGGTGGCGCTCGGCCCGCTGGCGCCGGACGATCTGGTGGTCGAGTGCGTGCTCGGCACCGAATCGCCGGCCGGCGAGTTCGAACCCGATTCAGTCCATCGCCTGGTGCACAGTGGCGCCGCCGCCGATGGCAGCGCCCTGTTCGTGCTCGATCTGGCGCCCCCCGCGTCCGGCCTGCTCAGCTACCGGCTGCGCGCCTATCCCTGGCACCCGCTGCTCGCCCACCCCTTCGAGTTGGGCCGGATGCGGTGGGTGTAGCTCCGGGGGCGCGCCTCGCGGCCCGGTCCGGGCGCTCCTGGGCGCTGGAGCGCACGGACCGGCGGCCGCTGCTTGCCCACAGCCATCTGGGTGACCTTGCCGTCGAGGCGCTGCGCAGCCCGCGCACCAGCCGGTATTTCGCCATGCTCGACGCCGACAACCGGGTGGTGTGGCGCGGGCTGCCGGTTAGCCGCAGCCATTTCGTCCAGGAAACGCTCGACGCGCTTTGGGATACCCCAGTGCCGGTGCTGCTCGTGCCCGAGTGCTGGAATTCACGCGCATCAGCAGTGCGGTGCGCCGGCTCGATACCGCAGGTGGGTGCGGACCGATGCTGACCTCCACGCCCCTCGACCAATGGCACAACCGCGTGCTCAAGCGCGCCGAGGACCTGGTGCTCGGCGGCTTGATCGCGCTC
>JADLCO010000255.1 GCA_020847115.1 Pseudomonadales bacterium
TGGGGCCGTTATAGCCGTACCCCGAATCGACCGTCATCAGGCCGCTGCTGCCGGGAAAGGGATAGGCATAGTTGATCTGCGGCGCCCGCTTCACCCGCCGCTGCCCCGGATTGTATTGCCAGGCCTGGCGGAGATTCTTGGTATAGGTGATGGGATCGTGGGCGAGGAGCACCTGACCGGCCTGCTTCACCGGCGCCGTGATGGTTTGGAAGTAGCCATAGCCGGTGCCCGGGGCGCTGGGATCGAAGGTGTCGATGGTGTTTGCCGGGTCGCCGTAGATCCAGTGAATCTGCACCGACAGCTTGTTGATCTCGAAATCGCCGCCGCTGGTGGTCGCTGCCGTGTTGTCCCAGAAATTGATCCAGGTGGGCAGCGGCCGGGTCATCGCATTGGCGATCGCCTCGTGGCCGTTCTTCGGTATCGGGAAGGGCCACGAAATCACCGCGTTCTTGAAGCCGATCTGGTTGCCCTCTATCACGATTTCCGCGGTCTTGGCGTTGGCTAGCGTGGCGTCGTAAAAGCGTTTTTCATAGACCGCGCTGCGCCGGCTGGGATAGATGTGCATCTTGTATCCGGGAATCCGCTCGAACAGCTTGAGCTGCCCCGGGGTCAGCTTGTCGGCGTGCTGCTGGTAGTTTTCCGCGGTGATGGTGAACAGAACCTGGTCGTCGGCAAAGGGGTCCGGATGATGGTCGCCGGGTTTGAACCCTGCCGGCACCGGGATCGGTTCGTACTTCCATTCGGGAATGGTGCCCTCGGCATTGCCGGCGCGGATCGCGCCGATCGGCGTCAGCTCGGTTCCGGAGAGCCCGAGTTTGGCGATTTCCGCGCTGGACAGGGTGCCGGCGGCAGCACTCGCGGTCAGTGCGAGACAGACAAACCCGCCGAGCATAGAAGCACCGTGGCTGCGTTGGTTGACACGGTCCCTGGATTGCGTGATGAACATCGACGGATCCTCAGAAGCGGTATTTGAACGAGAGTGACAGGTTGTCGCGATCGAAGTAGGCCCCTGCGGCGTTGTCGCCCAGCCACTGCGAGTAGGCCAACTCCATGGAAGTGCTCGCCAGGTAGCTGAACTCGAGGCTGGCGCGGATGATCTGCTGGCCCTTCTGGAGGCTCCCGCCGATGCCCGCGGCCTGTGGCTGGTAGCCATCCACGCCATGGATCCACACTAGCGTGGGTTTCATGTCCAGATTGGCGAAAATGTCGTTGTACTCGAGCTGTCCGACCAGCGCGTAGCCCCACGAAAAGGGCGTCACCGGCTGGTCGAGGCCGTCGGTGCCCTTGAAATGTCCGGAGAATGCCGGTCCCGAACCGTGATGGACGAAGTCGGTGGGATCGCCACCCTTCAGTCCCTCGATCCACTGTGCATTGACGTTGAGTATCAGGCTGAGGGTATTGGCGCCGAGCAGGGTGGTAGCGTCGGAATAGGTCAGGGCACCGAGATAGGTGTACAGGTCGTTGGTTTCGGTCCCGCATCCGATGATATTGCCGTCCGGGCCGGCCAGCCCCGGCGGCAGCATGCCGAGCGCGGTCTGAATCCCGCCCAGGCCGAACAGGTTGCCGCACTGCCGGACGTCGTGAAAATCGGGGCGGTAGTTGAATTCGGTCTGGAATGCGAGCCCCAGGCTGCCCGGCAGCACGCCATTGAGCGAGATCGCGAAGGTGTCGAGGTCCTGGGCGAACTTCCAGCGATAGCCACCCAGGGTAACGCCGAGCGGATGGACGGAAAACGGATCCGGGACGTGATAGCTCTCATCTACCGTCGGCGCTGGCATGAAGGCGTGGGAGCGCACCCAGTAGATGCCCAGGTCGGCATTGTCCAGGCCGCTGAGGATCGTGTGCAGGGCGATCCCCCACTGGCCACCCTTGTCGGGCCGGTCGGTCCCCGTGTAGGGGATGCCGGGTATCAGCAGATCGGGCTTGTAGCCCTTGCCGTAGAGATCGAGGGGGCTGAAAAAGGTGCCGGTGCTGATAAATTCCGATCTGCGCCAGTTCCAGACGTAATAGGCTTCCATGGTCACGTCTTCGGTGATGCCGAACTGCCCGTAGACCATCTCTTGGGGCATGAGCGTTTCCTTGATCTCGGTCCCCGGGGTGGTGGTCTTGCCGAAGTCGACGGGGTTTTGCATCTGGCTGATGCCGCCGCCCAGGATGTCGCTTTCACCCCAGTTGACCACCTGCTTGCCGACGCGGAGGTTGAGCAGGTGGCCGCTGGGATGCCAGGTGCCATGGGCGAACAGATCGAGCACCCGGAGCTTGTTGCCGGCCAGGTTCTGGCCGGCGCCCGAAATGCCGTCGAGCGCGCCGACCGGGGTGGGGCGGAAGCAGTTATCGCAGTCCTGATTCTTGATGGTGTGGTCGTAGGTGTAGGACACCCGCGAAAACAGGCCGTAGTCGTCCTTTTTCAGCTCCAGGTCCACCAGGGCCGATAGCGGTGAGCTGTGGATGTCCCCGGCATCCGGAAAGACCTGGGTGTTGCCAGAATAGGGCGCGGCTACCCCGGGGATGAACGAGCGCTCGTCGGCGCTCTGGGTGCGCATCGCCACGCTCGCGGTGAGCGTGGTATCGACCACGGCATCCAGGTCGCCGATCTTGAAGGTGAGCGCCATCGCCGGCGCCGCCGTCAGCGCGGCGGTGCCGACCAGTACTGCGCCCAGCGCAGCGGTCGCCGCCTGGCGGATGGCGGAACGCCGGCGTGATGGCGTCGCGGAACACGACATCGCTGTATGCATGGCATACCCCCCTTGTAATTGTTATGGGCGCTGCGCGGGTCAGCGGGGAGCAGATGCCGTTTCTGCGACGCCCCGCGGGTCGAACCCGGGTAGCAGCTCGGGCTCGGAATCACCTTTCCGTGTTCCGAGTGCGCGACCTCTGCCCGTTGGACGGCACGCTCGCGCCGCTTGAGGCTAACACCGACCAATCGCCAGCCGCAATAGTCTGCATTCCTGAAATTTATTTCGCGCGGGATGGTTTGGGCGCCCGGGTACAGATCGCGGTGTGGCGTGTGGCCGGCCGGGTCGTGAGTGGGGCTGTGCTAAAATCGAGCGAAGCTTCCCCGGGCCCGCCGTCATGTCCGCTTCTTCGCGCCTTGCCATCGCCGATGGCGCCCGGTTTCGGGAAATCGTGATCGCCCACCTCGACCGCGCCGCTGCGCCGCCCCACGAGACCTCGGAGCAGCGCGCCGTGGACATCGCCCGCATCAAGCGCCTGCTGGTGGAGAAGGACGCGGTCATCGTCGCCCACTACTACACCGATGCCTCCATTCAGCAGCTGGCCGAGGAGACCGGCGGCATCGTCTCCGACTCCCTGGAGATGGCGCGCTTCGGCAAGCGCCACCCGGCCTCCACGCTAGTGGTCGCCGGGGTGCGTTTCATGGGCGAGACCGCCAAGATCCTCACCCCGGAAAAGACCGTGCTGATGCCCACCCTGGAGGCCACCTGTTCGCTGGATATCGGCTGTCCGGCGGCAGAATTCTCGGCATTCTGCAACCAGCACCCCGACCGCACCGTGGTGGTGTATGCCAACACCTCGGCGGCGGTAAAAGCGCGGTCCGACTGGGTGGTGACTTCCAGCATCGCCCTCGACGTGGTCGACTACCTCGATCGCGAGGGTCACAAGATCCTCTGGGCACCAGACCAGCACCTGGGCCGCTACGTCCAGCAGCAGACCGGCGCCGACATGCTGCTCTGGGACGGCAGCTGCGTGGTCCACGAGGAGTTCAAACTGCGCGGGCTGCAGGATCTCAAGCGCCTGTACCCGGACGCCGCGGTGCTGGTCCACCCCGAGTCGCCGGCCCTGGTGATCGAGATGGCCGATGCAGTGGGCTCGACCTCGCAGCTAATCGCGGCGGCGCGCGACCTGCCCCACCGGCGTTGCATCGTCGCCACCGACGAGGGCATCTTCTACAAGATGCAGCAGGCGGCACCGGACAAGGAGCTGATCATCGCGCCCACCGCCGGGCATGGCGCCACCTGCCGCAGTTGTGGCCATTGTCCGTGGATGGCGATGAACCACCTGCGCAACCTGGCCGACTCCCTGGAGCGTGGCGACAACGAAATCCGGATCGATCCCGAGCTGGGCCGGCGCGCCATGGTGCCCCTGCAGCGGATGCTGGATTTCCGCGAGCGCCAGCTTTCGGGCGACTGACCCACGGCGCTTACTCCACGAAGCGCACCTGTTCGCCGAGCGGGGCGCGCGGCACCCGGGTGCGGTTGGCGGGCACCGCGACGTCCTCGTAACCAAAGGAGATGCCCATCAGAATGCCGACGTCGTCCGGAATCTCAAAGTGGGCGCGGATGATCTCCGGAAAGCGGCTGATCGCCGCCTGCGCACAGGAACCGATGCCGTGCGCGGTCATCGCCAGCATCAGCGTCTGTGCGTACATGCCCACGTCGACCGCCACGGTTTCATGGAACCGGCGATCCATGCCGATGAAGGCGACATGGGGTGCGTCGAAGAATTCGTAATTGCGCAGCATCGCCCGGCGGCGCCCGGCGCGGTCGTCGCGGGCGATGCCCATGTGGCCGTACAGCCGCACCGCGGTATCGATCTGGCGCTGGCGCATGATCCCCGGAAATTCCTCCACGCGCTGGTAGTCGCTGGTCACCGGCTGGCCCGAGGTGATCGCCGCCAGCAGCTTCTCGCTGATGGCGCGGCAGGCCGCCCCCGAAGCCACCACCACCTGCCAGGGCTGGACGTTGCAGTTCGAGGGCGCCTGCTGGGCCAGTTCGAAGATCTCGCGCAGGACCGCTGGCGGTACCGGGTCCGGCAGGAAGCCGCGCACCGAGCGGCGGTTTCTGACGATGCGTTCAAAGGCCGCGAGGTCGGCAGTGCAGGTCTCGATGGCAGTCATGGGCTCTCTCCAACGTGTGGGCGGGCGCGGCCAGCCGTGGCAGGGTCGGGCGGGATGCTACA
>JADLCO010000256.1 GCA_020847115.1 Pseudomonadales bacterium
CTACCGTTAACAAGGAAAATCCTCATAGCGCCTGAGCGGCGACCACGCCCGCGAGCTCCTCCGCGAGCCTGCGCACCAACTCGGCGTCCTCGCCTTCCACCATCACCCGAACCACGGGCTCGGTGCCCGACGGGCGCAGCAGGACGCGGCCGCGTCCTGCCAGCCGGGCCTCGGCGCTGGCGATCGCAGCGGCGACTTTCGGGCAGGCGGCAAACGCCTGCCCGGCGCCGATGGCCACGTTGACCATGGTCTGCGGGAGCTTGGTGATCCCGGCGCGCAACTCGGCAAGCGTGGCTTCCGCCTCGACCAGGGCACGCAGTACCTGCAATGCCGCCACCAACCCATCCCCCGTGGTGCTCAGATCACCGCACACGATGTGCCCCGAGCTCTCGCCACCCAGCAACCACTGGTTCTCCGCCATCGCTTCGATGACATGACGGTCCCCCACCGCCGTACGCACGAAGGGGATCCGAAGCTCCGCCAAAGCCAGCTCCAATCCATAGTTGCTCATCTGCGTGCCCACCACTCCGTTGCAACCGCCATTGGCGCTGCGGTGCGCGGCAAGGATGTAGAGCAATTCGTCGCCATCCACCAGGCTACCAGATGAATCCACGAAGATGACTCGATCACCGTCGCCGTCGAAAGCGATACCCAGATCGGCGCGACGCGCCAGCACCTCCTGCTGCAATCGCGCCGGGTGCATCGACCCGCAATCGCGATTGATGTTGAGTCCATCCGGCTCGGCGCCGATGGCGTGCACCCGGGCGCCGAGTTCCACGAGCACGTCCGGCGCCACGTGGTAATTGGCGCCGTGGGCGCAGTCCACCACGATGGTCAAGCCCCCGAGGTGAGACCCGAACGGCAGGGTGCCCTTGCAAAATTCGATGTAGCGACCGGCGGCATCAGTGATACGGCTGGCCCGGCCGAGCCGCTCGGAGACTACGGTGACCATGTCCTGATCGAGATACTGCTCGATCTCGGCCTCGACCGCATCGGCCAGTTTCCGCCCATCGGCTCCGAAAAACTTGATGCCGTTGTCGTCGAAGGGGTTGTGGGATGCGCTAATTACGATGCCGGCGGCAGCGCGAAACGTCCGCGTCAGGTAGGCGATGGCTGGAGTCGGCATGGGGCCCAGCAGGCTGACATCCACTCCGGCGGCGATGATCCCCGCCTGCAAGGCCGACTCGAACAAGTAGCCGGAAATCCGCGTGTCCTTGCCCACCAGAATCCGGTTGCGCCCGCTGTCGCGGGCGAACACTCGGCCCGCAGCCCAACCCAGGCGCAGCACGAAGTCTGCGGTGATAGGGTGGACCCCGACCCGGCCGCGAATGCCATCGGTACCAAAAAACCTGCGTCCGGTCACGCGCGCTCCAAGCACTGGGGCGACGGCAACCGGCCGACCGCCGTCCAAATCTTCAGGGCATCCACCGTCGCTGCGACATCGTGGACGCGGACCACCGCGGCGCCCCGGAGCGCCGCCGCCAGCGCCAAGGCAACGCTGCCGTGGATCCGCTGCCCCACCGCACGCCCAGTCAGCTCACCGACCATGCGCTTGCGCGACAGCCCCACCAGCACTGGGACCCCAGGCGGAGCGATGTCGGGTAGCCGCCGCAGCAATGCCAGGTTGTGATCGAGATTCTTGCCGAAACCGAACCCGGGATCGACCAACAGCCGGTCGTGGTCCATTCCCGCCGCAACACAGGCCGCGACCCGTGCCGCCAGGAACTCGCCGACCTCGGCGATCACGTCGCGGTACTGCGGATCGGCTTGCATGGTCGCCGGCTCACCGCGCATGTGCATCAGACAGACCGCAAGCCCGGTGGCGACGGCCGCCGCCACGGCGCCCGGCCGCTGCAGCGCCCGCACGTCGTTGATCATCGCGGCTCCGGCCCCGGCGGCCGCGGCCATGACCAGTGGTTCGCTGGTATCCACCGATACCGGCACCGGAAATCGGCGCGCCAGGGCTTCCACCACCGGGATCACCCGCGCCAGTTCATCGGCGACGGCAACCGGCGCGGCACCAGGCCGCGTCGATTCGCCCCCGACGTCGAGCAGGTCGGCGCCGGCCTCAATGCACCGCGCGGCGTAATCGATTACCCGGCCGAGCCGCGGGCCAGAAGCTGCACACAGACGGCCACCATCGGAGAATGAATCCGGCGTGATGTTGAGGATCGCCATCACTTGCGGCGGAAATGCACCCGGGACCGGCAGCCGGTACAGCACCGCCCCTGCGGCCGCAGCTGCACGCACCCCCACGACCAGCCGCCGGCTACTTGCCCGCCACCGGCCCGCCGATCACCGCGCCACCGTCGCGCACTGCGGCACCACTCCCGCGGTCGAAATTGCCGTCGTGCCAATCCCGCGGGGGCCGCACCGGGCGCCGCGACATCAGGTCGTCCACCTGCTCGGAATCCAGGGTTTCGTACTCCATCAGCGCGGCCTTCATCGCATGCAGCACGTCGATATTCTCTTCGATCAGCCGCTTGGCGGTGCCATAGCATTGGTCGATGATGCGGCGGACCTCCTCGTCGATCTGGTGGGAGGTGTTGCCGGAAAAATTGCGTCCGCCGCCAAACGGCTGCGCGGCGCTCTCCTCATCGCCATAGAGGATCGGCCCCAAGCGCTCGGACAGGCCCCATTTGGTCACCATGGCCCGCACCAGCTGGCTGGCGCGTTCGATATCGTTCGAGGCACCGGTGGTCACCCCCTCCGGGCCATGGATCAACTCTTCGGCGATGCGCCCACCGAACAAGCTGCACACCATGCTGACGAGCTTGCGCCGGCTCAGGCTGTACTGGTCCTCCTCCGGCAGGAACTGGGTCACCCCGAGCGCGCGCCCGCGGGGGATGATGGTCACCTTGTGCACCGGGTCGTGCTCAGGCATCAGCCGCCCGACGATGGCGTGACCAGCCTCGTGATACGCGGTATTGGCCTTCTCCTCCTCGGACATGACCATGGATCGGCGCTCGGCGCCCATCATGATCTTGTCGCGCGCCTTCTCGAACTCTTCCATGGTGACCAGGCGCTTGTTGGCGCGGGCGGCGAACAGCGCCGCTTCATTCACCAGGTTGGCGAGATCGGCACCAGAAAACCCCGGCGTGCCCCGCGCCAGAATGCCCAGGTTGACGCGCTCGTCGAGGGGCACCTTGCGCACGTGCACCTTGAGGATCTGCTCGCGGCCGCGGATGTCGGGCAAGCCGACGAAAATCTGGCGGTCGAACCGGCCCGGCCGCAGCAGCGCCTTGTCGAGCACATCCGGGCGATTGGAGGCGGCGATCACGATCACGCCCTCATTGCCCTCGAACCCATCCATCTCCACCAGCAACTGGTTCAGCGTCTGCTCGCGCTCGTCGTTGCCGCCGCCCCAACCGCCGCCACGGGCGCGGCCCACGGCATCGATTTCGTCGATGAAGATGATGCAGGGCGCCTGCTTCTTGGCCTGCTCGAACATGTCGCGCACGCGGGAGGCACCGACGCCCACGAACATCTCCACGAAGTCCGATCCGGAGATCGAAAAGAAGGGCACCCGCGCCTCGCCGGCAATGGCGCGAGCGAGCAGGGTCTTGCCGGTGCCCGGCGGCCCGGACATCAGCACGCCGCGCGGAATGCGCCCGCCCAAGCTCTGGAACTTGCTCGGATCGCGCAGGAATTCGACCAGTTCCCGGACGTCTTCCTTGGCCTCATCGACACCGGCGACATCGGCGAAGGTAGTCTTGATCTGGTCTTCGCTGAGCAATCTCGCCTTAGACTTGCCGAAGCTCATCGGCCCGGCCCGACCGCCGCCCATGCCGCCCTGCATCTGGCGCATGAAAAACATGAAGATGGCCACGATCAGCAGGATCGGGAACGCCGCCAGAAACAATTGCTGCCAGAAGCTCGCCTTGTCCGGCTCGCGGCCTTCGACATTGACGTTGTTGTTGAGCAGATCGTTCATCAGGCCGCTGTCATAGACATCGGGACGAATGGCGCGGAATTTGGCGCCGTTGTGGCGCTCGCCCTCGATTTCAACGCCATCGATGATCACGCTGCGCACCTGGCCGCTTTGCACCTCATCGACGAAATTGGTGTAGGTGATGGTCTCCGGCGTCGGCCCGCCCTTGAAATTCTGGAAGATCGACAGCAGTACCGCCGCGATGATCAGCCACAGAACCAGATTTTTTGCCATTTCGCTCACTGTATCGTCCTCGCTGACGGAGGCGGCGGCCGCGCCGACCGGCGTCCGCCATCCTTTCTAGCGACCTGTGGCCGATTATAGCGGCATACCACCGGGAGAGCCCCCCCGGAATTCCTCCGCCACCCAGTACACCTCGCGGGACTCCGCGCGCGATGCTTCGGGCTTGCACACCCGCACCTGCCGGAAGGCCTTGCGGACCTCCCTGAGCAAGACATCCGAACCCTCGCCCTGAAACACTTTGGCAACCCAGACACCCCCAGATTTCAGGAACTCACGGGCAAATTCCAGGGCCAGCTCCACCAGGTACATCGCCCGCGGTTGATCGACGCTGCGCATGCCACTGATATTGGGCGCCATGTCTGAAATTACAACATCCACGGCCGCGTCGGCGATGGCATCGCGCAACGCGGCGAGCACCTCGGTTTCGGTGAAATCGCCTTGCTGGAACCAGACTCCCGGAATCGGCGCCATGGCGAGCAGATCGCATGCCCACACCTGGCCCTGAGGGCCCACGCGCTCGGCAGCCACCTGCGACCAGCCACCGGGTGCCGCGCCCAGGTCCACCACGCGCTGGCCGGGGCGCAGGATCCCATAGCGCCGGTCGAGTTCGATCAGCTTGTAGCTGGCACGGGAGCGATAGCCCTCACGGCGCGCGGCGAGGACGTAAGGATCGGCTTCGTGCTGCGCCAGCCAGCGCCTGCTACTGCCCTTCTTGGCCTTGGTCATCACTGCTTCTGCTAGAATTTCGCGCCTTTCGCCGAGTACACCACATGCGCCTGGACAACGACACCCGCAAATGGTTGCGCCGGATCGGTCACGGGCTGAACCCAGTGGTCACCTTGGGCGAAAAAGGCCTCACCGAGAGCGTACAGGCCGAACTGGAGCGCGCCCTCAGCGACCATGAATTGATCAAGATCCGCATTCCAGGACCGGATCGGGAACGGCGCCGACAACTCACCGAGACCGTCGCCACCAGCACCGGGGCCGAGCCGGTACAAACCATTGGCCATGTGGTGCTGCTCTATCGCAAGGCGGCCAAGCCCGATCCGCGCCTGTCCAACCTGCTGCGCCACGGCAGCGGTAAAGCCTGATCCCACGCCGCCCTGGCGACCGTCTCGATCGCCGCCGGGCGACTGACGCCACACCTCGCGGCATGGCACCAGGATCACTCTGTCAGGCTGGAACGGAACTTCAGTTGCCCTTCGCGGACGGGAATTTGGCCGCGCGCTTTTCCTTCACCGCGGCCACACCTTCGGTGGCATCGGGGCTCAGGAAACACTGCATTTCCATGCGCAGGGAATTATCGAAAATCGGTCCGGCCTGCTTGATCCAGCCATTGAGCGTGCTCTTGGTGCCGCGGATGGCCTGCTGCGCCCCCGCGGCCAGTTGATCGGCGACAGCCAGGGCGCGCGGCAGCACCTGATCCTGCGGGCAGCAGAGGCTGACCAGCCCGATGCGCTCCGCTTCCCTGCCATCGATGAATTCCGCAGTCATCAGATAGTACTTGGCCTTGGCCATGCCGCAGAGGATCGGCCAGATGATGGCGGCGTGATCGCCCGCACCCACGCCCAGCTTGACGTGGCCGTCGGTGATCTTGGCGGTCTCGGACATGATGCTGATATCGGCCATGATGGCGACCGCGAGACCTGCCCCCACCGCCACGCCGTTGATGGCGGAGATGATGGGCTTTTCCAGGTCCAGCATCCGATAGACGATATCGGCGGCTTCCTTCTGGATCTGCTGGACCTTGTCGGGCTGGCCGACCACGCCCTCGATCCAGCCCAGGTCGCCGCCGGCGGAAAACGCCTTGCCGGCGCCGGTGACCACCACAACGTTGGTGTCTTCGTCGCGCGCGACCGTATCCCAGATCTGGGTGAGTTCCCAGTGCATACGGCCGTTGGTGGCGTTCATCACCTCGGGGCGGTTGAGGGTGATGAGCAGCACACCCTTGGGCTTGCGTTCGAACAGCAGGTGCTGGTAGTCGGAATAGTTCATGGGGCCTCCACGAGCCGGGTTCAGGGAAACTTGATGGGCACCAGCGACACCGGTCACGACGTCAGCCTTGGCCGGCGGTCAGGACTGGTACTTGCACAGATCGGGGTCCAAGGTCATGCCACTGTCGAGTTGCACGCCGCAGGTGTTGAGCGCCATCGACACCAGGTTGTACTGACCCACGGTGAAGACGATGTCCATCAGCTGCTCGGTCGAATAGTGCTGCCGCAGCCCGCTCCAGGTCGGCTCGCTGATGAAGGCGTCCTCGTGCAACTCGTCGGTCGCGCGCAGCAGCAGCTGCTCGGCCGGCGTCCAGCCCGGGGCGTCGGCACCGCGCTTGATGCGCTCGATCTCGGCGGCGCTGAGATCGCATTCGAGCCCGATCAGGAAGTGCTGCCCCCACTCATACCCGGACTTGCACAGCCAGCCGATGCGCAGGATCAGGATTTCGCGATCGCGCAGACTCAGCGTCGACTTGCCCATGATGTGGTTGGCGAACACCAGCCAGCGCTTGCCCAGCTTGGGATGATTGGCCAGGGTCTTGAAGATATTCAGAATGCGGCCGTTGACGCGCAGATCGCCGAAGATTTCGCGCTGTTCATCGGTCCAGCTTTCGGGTTCCACCGGCGGAACCCGGGGTGTTTTCAGGCGCACGCTGCTCCCCTCCTCGTCGTTATCATCATTGTGCGGATTCGGTGCACCGCCGCCGGCCGTCAGGCTCAGGCGTACGCCACCCGGTCGATCTCGTAGGCGACGGTGCCCGATGGCGTCTGCACCGCCACCTCGTCGCCCTCCCGTTTGCCGATCAGGGCGCGGGCGATGGGCGACTGGTAGGAGATTTTGCCAGACTTCACGTCGGCCTCGTCGTCGCCGACGATCTGGTAGACCCGGGTTTCGTCGGTGTCGAGGTTGATCACCGTCACCGTGGCGCCGAAGATCACCTTGTCGTCCGGGGGGAGGCTGGCGATATCGATGACTTGGGCGTGGCTGAGCTTGGCCTCGATGTCCTTAATCCGCCCCTCAACGAAGCTCTGCTGCTCGCGCGCCGCGTGATACTCGGCGTTCTCCTTGAGATCGCCGTGGGCCCGCGCCTCGGCGATGGCCGCGACGATGCGCGGCCGCTCCACGCGCTTGAGCTGCTCCAGCTCGGCGCGCAGGCGTTCGGCACCGGCCGCGGTCATCGGAACCTTGCTCACATTCTCACTCCGGCATGCAATTCCTGCAGGCTGCGCACCGCGGTCGCCGGCCCGTGGCGCAGCGCCATGCACACCGCCCGGCCGCCGGCGAGGGTGGTGGTGTAATACACCCCCTTGCTCTCGGCGCTGGCACGGATGGTAGCCGAATCGGCGATCGCCTTGCGCCCCTCGGTGGTATTGAGGATCAGGTCGATCTGACCGTTCTTGATCATGTCCACGATGTGGGGCCGACCTTCCTTGACCTTGTTGACCACCTCCACGGGGATTCCGGCCTGGGCCACCAGAGCGGCGGTACCCCGAGTACAGACCAGCCGAAAGCCGAGTTCGTGCAGCTCGCGGGCCACCGCCAGCACCTCGGGGCGGTCGCGCTCGCGGACACTGACGAACGCCGTGCCACCGGGCGCGGGCAGGGCATCACCGGCACCGAGCTGAGCCTTGGCGTAGGCCTCGGCAAAGGTCGCGCCGACCCCCATCACCTCGCCGGTGGACTTCATCTCCGGGCCAAGGATGGGGTCGATGCCCGGAAATTTGTTGAACGGGAACACCGCCTCCTTGACGCTGAAGTAGGCGGGGACGATTTCCCGGGTAATCCCTTGCTCGACGAGCGTCTTGCCGGCCATGCAGCGGGCGGCGACCTGGGCCAGCGACACGCCGATGCACTTGGACACGAAGGGCACCGTGCGCGAAGCGCGCGGGTTGACCTCGATGACGTAGACGTCGCCGTCCTGCCAGGCCAACTGGACGTTCATCAGACCGCGCACGTCCAGCTCCCGGGCCATGGCCTCGACGATGGTGCGCATCCGCTCGATGACCTCGGCCGGCAGGCTGTAGGGCGGCAGGGAGCAGGCGGAATCGCCGGAATGGATACCGGCCTGCTCGATGTGCTGCATGATGGCGCCGACCACCACGTCGCGGCCGTCGGCCACCACGTCGATGTCCACCTCGATCGCCGCAGCCAGAAAATGGTCGAGCAGCACCGGGGCCTCTTCCGACACCGCGACCGCCTGCTGCATGTAGCGCAGCAATTCGTCCTCGGCATAGACGATCTCCATCGCCCGCCCGCCCAGCACATAGGACGGCCGCACCACCAGCGGGTAGCCGATCTCGGCGGCGGCCGCCACCGCAGCCTCCACCGAGCGCACCGTGGCATTGGGCGGCTGCAGCAGACCCAGCTTGGCGATCATCTGCTGAAAGCGCTCGCGGTCCTCGGCGCGATCGATGGCGTCCGGGCTGGTGCCGATGATGGGCACCCCGGCCGCCTCCAGGGCCCGCGCCAGCTTCAGTGGGGTCTGGCCACCGAACTGCACGATCACCCCTTCCGGCCGCTCCAGGCGGACGATCTCGAGCACGTCCTCCAGAGTCACCGGCTCGAAGTAGAGGCGGTCGGAGATGTCGTAATCCGTGGACACGGTTTCCGGGTTGCAGTTGACCATGATGGTCTCGAAGCCATC
>JADLCO010000257.1 GCA_020847115.1 Pseudomonadales bacterium
CGCCGTGCTGGCGTCCGGGCGTTGCGCCCGGACGCTGGCCGTTCAGCCACCGTTGCCCGGCGTGCAGTATTCGTCGATGTGCAGCGCCGAATCCTGTTGCCACTGCTGGTGTTCTTCCGGCGTCAGATAGCGGTCCTCGCCGGTCTGTTCGTCGTGGATGCGCACGCGCGCCCGCGTCTTGAGCGTCTCCAGGTTGTGCCTGGCGGTCTCGCAGTTGTGGCGGCGCTGTTCCTCCTGCCGGGCGAGCTCCTGGGCGCTGGGTTCTGCTCGCTCATCCGCCGGATCCTTGGGTCGACCGTCGTCGGCCGCCTTTTCGGGTTGCCGCTTGGCTTCAGCGGCGCCGGTGGGCGGTGGGGCCTCCACCTGGATTTGTTGGGCTTGCCGATCGGCGGGTGGCTGAGCCGAGAAATGGGTCAGGCCCTCGGCATCGGTCCATTTGTACACGGCGTCGGCGGTGGTGTCGGCGGTGGCCAGTGCAAGCAGCAACCCCCAGCCCAGTCGGCACATCCCTCGGTTGGTCATCGCGCGGTTCTCTGGTTTCGTTGACGCCCGGCTCAGTATACCTACCGGTCTCGGAAAAAATGTGCCCGGACAGACAATTGCACCGATTGGCGCCAAGCAGCTAGCGACGCGCCTGAAAGTCCGCGGCCAGCGCCAATGCCCCGCGGCGCAATTCCTCCCAGCGCGATTGGTGGATCGCCGCGAAATACAGGGTGAGTTCGACGTCCGGGTTGTAGCGCACCCAGAGCAGGCAGTGGGCGAGCAGATCGCGTTCCTGCGCGCGCGCTGGGTCGATGCAATACAGCTGCTGCACCTGGTCGTCGCCGGTGCGCAGATCGGTGCGCCGGTAGGCATCGCCTGGCGGCGCGGATGCGCCGACCCCGGCGAGGGTGAGGCGGAGGATTTCCGGCGACGCGGCGGCGAGGAATTCCGCGATCCGGTGCGGGCGAATGGGCGCGAGGTCGGCGGCCTCCACCTTGAGGCGCGCGCTGTTCAGGCCCGGGCGGGTGCAGTCGCGGGCGTCGGCAAAATAAGTGCAGGGAATGTCGAAGCGCCAGCCGCCGATCACCACTGCGGCCGGGCGGGTGTCGAAGGTCCGGGTGACGCCGAAGCCCATGCCCGGATAAGCCTGCTCCGCCCAGGCGTCGAGCGGGACCAGCTCCCGCGGCGGCACGCCCTCGAACATGCGCGCGGCGTAATACAGCTTGCGCAGGCGCTGGTCGGCGACGCCGGGACCAGTTTCTTCCGGCGACTGAAATCCACAGGCGATCCGCACCCAGTCGGTGCCCGCCGCCAGCCAGGTGAAAATCTGCGGGCGCAGTGCGACATAGCCCGCGGCCAGGCCGATGGCCAGCAGCGTCGCCGCGAGCCAGAACCAGCCGCGCCCCGCCGGTCCCGGCCGGGGGGTTGCGCAGTTTATGCGAGCCGTTCCGCGGTTCATGCGAGCTCCCGTCGTGGCGACGGCCGGATGGGTGGATTGGCCATTATGGCGGGTCGCCCGGATAATCCCAGCCATTGCTTCGACCGCCGAGGAGTAGTGCCGCAGTGAAATCCCCGTTGCGCAGGTTGTGGCCGCTGCTGCTAGGCCTGCTGGTGCTGACCGCCCTGGTGCCGGTCGCCGATTACCTGATCCAGCTGCAGCGCAGCGAAGGGCGCATACCGCCCGGTGCCGAGGGCCGCATCAGCGGCCGTTTCGACTTGGTGGACCAGAACGGACGCGCGGTGACCGAGGCCGATTTCGCCGATCGCCACAAGCTGGTATTTTTCGGCTTCACCCACTGCCCTGACGTCTGTCCCACCACGCTGGCGCGGATGTCGGTAGTACTGCGCCTGCTGGGGCCGGCCGCCGAGCGCGTCCATCCGCTGTTCATCACCGTCGATCCGGAGCGCGATACTCCGGAGCGGCTGCGTGCATACGCCAGGTCGTTCGATCCTCGCATCGTCTATCTCACCGGGACGCCGCAGCAGGTGGCGGCGGTGCTGGACTCCTGGTGGGTGGCCCGGGCGCGCATCGCGGCCGGCGATCAGGAGTACAGCATGGAGCACAGCGCGGTGCTCTATCTGCTCGATCCCCCCGGCCGGGTCATCGCTTCCTACCGCTGGGATCTGACTGAGGTGGAGCTCGCCCGCGATCTGGGCGCGCGGCTGTAGCGCCCTTGTGGTCTTGACCTGCTTATCAGAAAAAGCTTATGTTCGCTGTCGGCGTTCCCCCGGGCGAGATATCCTGACAACGCGCTGGCTTAGCGCCAGCCCGTTCGGGGGGGCGAGCTGCGGCCCGCAGCGCGGTGCAACCGGGACTGCCGAAGTCGTGTTCGAGTCGTAAGGGGGGAGAGCCATGAAGGGTTGGGTGGCGACCACGCTGGTGGTCGCGTTGATCGCGGTCGGGTCCTATGTGTTCTACGTCAGCACGCTGCCCCCGGCCTTGCCAGAGGGGCTGATCTACGGCAACGGCCATGTGGAAGGGACTGAGGTCCGGGTCGCCGCCGAGGTGACCGGACGGGTGGTGGCGAGCAATCTGGTGGAAGGCCAGCCGATCGCCAAGGGCGAGTTGCTGGTGGAGCTCGACGCCCGCGACCAGGCCGCCGAACTGGCCAGCGTCGAGGCCGAGACCAGGGCGCTCGAATTCGAGCGCGAGCGCGTGCGCGAGCAGCTGGCAACCTCTTCCGACCTGCTCGCCACCGCCCAGCGCGATCTGGAACGGCATCGGGTGCTGCGCAAGACCGGCGTGGTCACCGAGCAGCGCCTCGATCAGATCGCCACTACGGAGCGCGAGGCCAGCGGCCAGGTGCGGACCCTGAAGGTGCAGCTCGAGGAGCTCGGTGCGCGCATCCAGCAGTCCCGGCACCGCGAGGAGCTACTGCGCATCAAGGTCGAGAAGGCGAAGATCCTTGCGCCGCTCGACGCCACCATCCTGTCCAAGGGCATCGAGGTGGGCGAGTTGGCCGAGCCCGGCCGCAACATCGCGGTGCTGGTGGACATGGACGACCTCGAACTCAAGGTCTATCTGCCCGAGGCCGTGCTGGGCATGATCAAGCTGGGCGACCCGGCGCGCATCCGCGTCAGCGCCTTCCCCGAGCGCTACTTCGAAGGCCGGGTGAAGCGCGTCGACCAGCGCGCCCAGTTCACGCCCCGCGACATCAACATGCCCGAGGAGCGGGTGCGTATGGTATTCGGTGTGGTGCTGGCGCTGGCCAATCACGACGGCCACCTGAAGCCGGGCATGCCGGCGGATGCCTGGATTCGCTGGCAACCGGAAATGGAATGGCCAACCGAGCTGGTGGTGCCGCGGTGATCGCGGCTTGAGGGTGCGGCCGTGACGCTGGTCGAGCCAATCTTCGACAGCTTCGCGCCCCATGCCGCGGGCGCCGAGCCGGTGATCGCGACGCAGGATCTCGGGCGCGCGTTTCGCGGCCGCCTGGTGCTGCGCAAGGTCAACATCGAGGTCCGGGAGAGCGAAATCTTCGGCCTGCTGGGACCCGACGGCGCCGGCAAGACCACGCTGATGCAGCTGATGGCGGCGATCCTCGATCCCACCGAGGGCAGTTGCCGGGTAATGGGGCACGACACCGTCAAGGATGCCTACTGGATCAACTCCCACATCGGCTACATGTTTCAGGGTTTCACCCTCTACGACAAACTGTCGATCGCCGAGAACATGCAGTTTTCGGCCGATATCCGCGGCCTGTCGCGGGAGCTCTATGCCGAGCGCCAGGAGCGGCTGCTGCGCATGGCCGGCCTGCTGCGCTTTCTCGACCGGCCCGCCGGCAAGCTGTCCGGGGGCATGCGCAAGAAATTGTCGCTCTGTACCAATCTGATCCACGAACCGCGCCTGCTGCTGCTCGACGAGCTGAGCCTGGGCGTCGATCCGGCATCGCGGCGTGAACTCTGGGACATGCTCCATGCCTTCCGCGAGGGCGGCGTGACCGTGGTGGTGAGCACGCCCTACATGGACGAGGCCGAGCACTGCGACCGGCTGGCCTTCCTCCACGAGGGCGAGGTACTCGCGGTCGATCGTCGCGAGGCACTGCTCGAACGCTGCGCCGGGTGCGTCTACGAGCTGCGCACTGCCGATCGCGGCCGCGCCCACAACCTGCTGGTGGCGCGGCCGGAGGTGCTGGGCATTCGCCACCTCGCCGATCGCGTGCATTTTCAGGTCGACTCCGCGGCGGCGTTGGCTGCGGGTCTCGGCGATGCGCTGCAGCGGGAGGCCTGCGAAGTCGAGGCCGTGGAACCCGGCCTCGACGATGCCTACATCATGCTCGGCGGCGGCGAGAAGGGTGCCGCCTATGCGCGCCCGCCGCCGCAGCTCAGGCTGTCGCCGCGCCTGCCCGAGCGCGGCCGCATCCACACCGAGGCGCTGCGCATCGAGTTCGGCGACTTCGTCGCCAATCACGACGTCACCCTGGAGATCCGCTCCGGCGAGGTGTTCGGCTTTCTGGGCGCCAACGGTGCCGGCAAGACCACCTTCATTCGCGCGCTATGTGGCCTGCAGCGCATCACTTCCGGTGATGCCTGGATCGGCGGAGTGAGCGTGCGCGCCCAGTCGCAACGGCTGCGTGACCACATCGGCTACATGTCGCAGCGGTTTTCGCTGTATCCGGATCTCACCGTGGGCGAAAACCTGAACTTCTTTGCCGGGGTCTACGGGCTGCGCGGCCGTGATTCGAAGCTCGCACGGGAGTGGGCGATCGAGGTCACTGATCTCGCGGACGTGCTCGACGGCCTGGTGTCGCAGATGAGCGGCGCCCTCAACCAGCGCCTGGCGCTGGCCTGCGCGATCATGCACCAGCCCGAAGTGGTATTCCTGGACGAACCCACCTCGGGGGTGAGCCCGGCGGCGCGCTACAAGTTCTGGCAGTTGATCCAGACCCTGGCGGAAGGCGGCACCACGGTGTTCGTCACCACCCACTACCTGGAGGAGGCCAACTATTGCCACCGCCTGGGCCTGATGCACCTCGGGCGGCTGATCGGCATCGGTCCGGCCGAGGAGCTGGCCGCGGCACTCCCGGCTGGCACCCAGGCGGATACCATCGAAGACATGTTCCTGGCCTATATCCGCATCGAGGATCAGCGTCTGGCGCACCTCAAGGGGTCCGAATCGTGAAATTCCATCGCCTGAGCGCGGTGATGCGCAAGGAGACCCGCGAGATTCTCCGCGATCGCGTGACCCTGGCCACCGCGTTCCTGTTTCCGGTACTGATGCTGCTGATGTTTGGCTACGCCATCTCGCTGGAGGTGGAAAACGTCCGCCTCGGCGTGCTCGATCAGGACCAGACTCCGGCCAGCGCCGAGCTGATCGACCAGTTCGCCGCCACCCGCTATTTCAACCTGGCGCGACGCTTCGATTCCGAGGCCCAGCTGCGCGACGCCATCCAGACCAACGAGGTCAAGCTGGTGCTGCTGATCCCACCCAACTTCGCCACCGAGATGCGCCGCGAGGATGCGCCCCAGGTGCAGCTGCTCATCGACGGCACCTATTCGGCCACGGCGCTGATCGCACTCAACTACGGCCTTTCCATCGTCTCCCGCTTCCAGCCTTCCGGCACCGCCGATACCGCCATCCGGGTGCAACCGCGGGTTTGGTACAACCCCAGCCTGCGCAGCCTGATCTATGTGGTGTCCGGCCTCTACGCGGTGATCATTGCATCCTTCCCGCCGCTGCTGACCACGCTCGCCATAGTCCGCGAGAAGGAGAGCGGGGCGATCCAGCAGATCTATGCCTCGCCGCTCACGGTGCCGGAATTCCTGCTCGGCAAGCTGATTCCCTACGGCGTCATCTCCTGCCTGCAGCTGCTGTCGATCGTGCTGGTTGGGCTGTACTGGTTCGGGGTGCCCTTCAACGGCAGCCCCTGGTATCTGGCCGTCGCCGGGGCGGTCTATGTGTTTTGCAATGTCGGCATCGGACTGCTCATCTCCACCATCACCCGGAGCCAGCTGCTGGCGGTGCTGCTGGCGCTGGTGGTGACCATGATGCCGTCGATGCTGTTCTCCGGCTTCGTGTTCCCGATCTATGCCATGGCCGAGCCGGTGCAGCTCTACACGCTGCTGTTTCCGGGGCGGTACTTCGTCGAGCTGTCGCGCGGCATCGGCCTCAAGGGCGCCACACTCGGCGACATGTGGCTGCCGCTGCTGTCGCTGACGATCTATACTTTGGCCATCTTCATCGCGGCAGTAGCCATTTTCCGCAAGAAGGTCGCCTGATCCCCACCCAGATATTCAGCAACGTGCGGAGGTTTCCATGGCGGGACGCATCGGTAGCCTGATTCTCAAGGACACCATCCAGTTCTCGCGCGACAAGACCATCCTCGCGGTGGTGTTCTGGATGTACACCCTCGAGGTGCTGATCTGCGGCTACGGCATGACCTTCGAGGTGCGCGATCTACCGGTCGCGGTGGTCGACAACGACCGCTCGCCGGCCAGCCGCGACCTGATCGACCGCTTCGAGCTGTCCGAGGCCTTCGAGATCGTCGGCTATCCCCCGGACCCGGCCACCGCCGAGCACTGGATGCGCCGCGGCAAAGCCCAGTACGGGCTGGTCATTCCGGTCAATTTCGGGCGTGACCTGGAGCACGGTCGGGCGCCGGAACTGCAGGTGCTGCTCGACGGCACCAACTCCAACGCCGCCTCGCTGGCCAAGGACTACACCGCGGAGATCGTCAACCGCTTCCAGCGCGAGCGCGCCGCCGCCGAGCCCGGCGGCGAGATCGTGCGCCCAGCGGTGCAGATCTGGTACAACCGGGCCCAGACACTGGAGTCCTTCGTGGTGCTGTCGATGATCCTGGCGGCGGTGCTGATGGTGGGCACCATCCATTCCGCGGCGACCATCACCCGCGAAAAGGAGGTCGGTACCATCGACCAGCTGATGGTTACGCCGACGCGGATTTGGGAGATGTTCCTCGCCAAGACCGTGCCCACCCTGGCGGTGGGCATCCTGGGATTCTTCCCCAGCCTGTTCATCATCTGGTGGTTCGGTGTGCCCATCCATGGCAGCCTGCTGCTGTTTCTGGCGCTGACTGCGGTGTTCCTGTTCAGCGCCATCGCCATCGGCGTGCTCATCGCCTCGATCACCAAAACGCTGCAGCAGGCGCTGCTGCTGTGCTTTTTCGGGCTGTTCCCGATCATGTTTCTGTCGGGAACCATGACCCCCATCGACTCCATGCCCGCGGCCATCCAGCCTTGGACCCAGATCAGCCCGTTGCGCCACTACATGGAGATCGCCATGGGTATCTTCCTCAAGGGCGTGGGCTTCGCCGAACTCTGGCCCGCCGCGCTCAAGATGGCGGTCATTGGCGCCGTGCTCTACCTCATCGCCGCGATGCGCTTTCGCCAGAACATCAAAGCCGGCTGAGATCGCCGAGGATCCTCACCGCCGGCTACGACCGGAACACCTACCAGCGGGGGAAATGTCATGTTCGATCTGCAACGCTTCATCGATGACTGCAAGGCGGCGGTTCAGAGCGACGATCCGCAGGGAACGGTGCGCGGGCTGATGGAGGCCGCGTTTCGCGATCGCGAAGGGGTGCGCCAGGTGCTGGCCGACGCCGCTCCGGCCAAGGACGTGGCGCCGCTGTACGCGGATGAAAATCTGACCGTGCTGCGGGTGTTCACCCCCGCCAACTTCATCAGCCCGATCCACAACCACCTGATGTGGGTAATGATCGGCATTCTCGACGGCGAGGAGAAGAACTATCTCTATCGGCGCACCGCCGACGGTGGTCTCGAAGTGGAGCGCGAGGTGGTGCTCACCCCGGAGACCGGAATCTTCTCGCTGCGCGCCGATGCCATCCACGCCATCGAGATTCCGCCGGACCGGCCGCTGTCCGGGCTCCACGTCTACGGCGGCAACATCCTGCAGCGCTCCAGCCGCAGCGCCTGGGATCCGGAGACCATGGAAGAGGTCCCCTACCGCTACGAGCGGTTGATGGATTTCTGCAAGGTGCTTACCCGCCAGCGTCAGGCTCAGGCGAGTTGACGGCGGCGGTTACCGAACGCCCAGAATCCAGCCCTCGACGCTGGCGAAGGCGGCCTCGTCGGACGGCAGCGAGGGTTGGAGATACGCCGCCAGCGAGTCATCGCCATCGACCTGCCGCAGCCAGGCGGCGATGACGAAGGCATCGTGCTGGTCCGGCGTGCGGCCCTCGTGGGGAAAGCTCCTGCTCCACAGTGACGGGTAGACTTCGGCCAGCGCCGATTTCCCCGCCGGGATCGTCCAGCCGTCGAACGGCCACCAGTGCACCCGGTCGCCCAACCGCTGGCGCAGTTGGCGCAGCCAGGGCAGTCCCGCGTGCGAGGACTTGGCCACCGAGCCCGGCACGTCGAAATGAAACACCTACTTGGCGCCCGCGCGCTGTTCCGCGATTCGCCGCCAGCGTGCACTGCCCAAACGCGCCGCGCCGTCGCCACAGGATCCGTCGCGGATGAAATCGACGTAGGTGTGCTCCGCGTCGGTCGGCCAATGGGCCTGAAAATCGTCGAGAAATGCCGGCCAGTCCGGAACCAGGCGATGCACTTCGAAATAGCGCAGCGGAAACGAAAAATTGTGATCGATCCCCACCAGGGTGGGCACCGGCTCGGCCAGTTGCTCCGCGAGCCAGGCGGCCAGCCCGCGCCGCGTCCAGTATTTGCGCGGGCTGGGGGGCGGCGGCACTTCCTCCGGGGGCGACTCAGGGCTCGCTCGGTACACCCGCAATCCTTTCAGGCTGGATTCCGCGGTCTCCGCGCCGGAGTAGTCGATCCCGAGGTAGCGCTGGAAGGCGGGCATGGTGCGATCTCGTTTTCGGCAAGTCGGGGACAAAGGGCGTCATTGCCTCAGGTTGCGAATGCTTCGGGCGAATGTCGATCGGCTGGATGGAGGGGTCTGCTGGTGCCCGGAGCGACCATGGTCACCAGGACAACTGCTGTTCGATTGACTCCCACCGCTCGTCCTTGACCATTACGAAGCGGCAGCGCCCCCCGGACAGGTTCGCCCACAGGCCGCCGATCAGCCGGTCATCCTCCACGGCAGCCCAGCGATCCGCGCCCTTGTACTCGACAGCGAGGATTGGGCCCGGCTCGTTATCCTTGCCGGGAAGCTGGCACAAAAAGTCCGGGTAGAAGCGACCATCGGCCTTCTGCAGGAAGAATGAACTGCCTTCGCGCCGCACGAGGTTGCGCACCCAGAACTGGATGCGTCCCCGCTGCGCCTGAATGTCCAGCCAGCAGGCGCACTCGAACTCCTCCTTGCTGTCGAAGTCGCCGATGCGGCCGTAGAAGTGCTTGCGGAAGTCAAAGTGCCCGAAACGGCCGTCGTAGTCACGGCTGGGCGCGTAGGCCTGCGCGTGGAACTCAAAGGCGTACTGATCCGTCACCGCGACGCGCGACGCGGCGTCGTCGCCGAACAGAGCCTGCTGGAACGCCATGCCGACCGCCTGCCGGCGCAGATCGCGGATGCGCGCCTCCAGCAGATTGCGGAGCAGGAACTTCTGCAGATTGGCGCGCGCCAGCGTGAAGCC
>JADLCO010000258.1 GCA_020847115.1 Pseudomonadales bacterium
ATGCCCAGACGGATGGGCAGGGTGTTCTCCCGATACAGTGCCGCGATCTCTTCCGCGCCCGCGGTCGGCGCATGCGGCGGCAGGTAGTGGGCGATCAGCCAGTAGCCGATGGTGAACAGGACGACGAACGCCGGACCACACCAGGCGCAGACCAGTTGACTGCGTGCGCTCATGGAATTACCCCCTCGCTGTTCTTGTTTTGATTGTTATGCGCTCCGGCTTCGGACTACCGGCGCAGAGTCGGCCTGAAGCCATGGTCGGCAACATAGTCGGCGCCGGCGTCGGAAGCAAGGCTGGCGGCGCGCTATGCCGGCGCCGAGGGTATCGACTATATTGCCGGGCACCAGTCACATCGCAGTGGCTGTGGCATTGGGGCAAAACGGCGCGTTTGCGGCCCTGCCGGGACGACTGCCGGCGTTGGTCGCCGCCGCCTCGCCCCGCCACAACAGTTTCATCACACAACAATCACATCACACGACAACCACACCACAGGGGAAATCAGCATGAAAGACGTAGCAGGCAAGGTCGCCTTCATCACCGGCGCGGCGAGCGGTATGGGTCTCGGCATGGCCAAGGCCTTTTCCGCCGCCGGCATGAAGGTGATGCTGGCGGATATCGAGCAGACCGCGCTCGACAAGGCGGTGGCGGAGCTCAAGGCCCAGGGCCGCGACGTCGCCGGCGTGGTCACCGATGTCACCAAGCGCGACTCGGTGTTCGCCGCCGCGCAGAAGACCATCGATACCTTCGGCAAGGTGCATGTGCTGGTCAACAACGCCGGGGTCGGCGCCAGCGGCCGCGCCGAGACCACCAGCGAGAAGAACTGGCGCTGGACCATCGACGTGAATATGTGGGGCGTGGTCTGGGGGTTGCAGGCCTTCATGCCGCTGATCGAGTCCCACGGCGAGGGCGGTCACGTGGTCAACACCGCGTCCATGGCTGGCATGTATTCCTGGGGCGAGCTGTCCGCCTACAACGCCTCCAAGTACGCGGTGGTGGCCATGTCCGAGACCGCCATGGCCGAGCATTTGAACGACAACATCGGCGTCTCGGTGCTGTGTCCCGGCGTGGTCAACACCAACCTCGGCACCTCGGCGCGCAACCGCCCGGCGGAATACGGTGGCGCCACGGACTCCAAATCCGAACAGATGGTGGCCATGCTCAAGAAGGGCTTGAGTCCGGATGTGGTGGGCGAGCAGGTGCTCGAAGCCATCCGCGAGAATCAGCCCTACATCTTCACCGACCCCGGCCTGCGCAAGTACGTCCAGGCGCGCTTCGACCGCATCCTCAAGGGCTACGACTGGGCCGACCAGTGCCAGGCCCTGAAGAAGGCCGATCAGCAGACCGACATCACCCTCTGAGCCATCAGGGCCGACCCGAACCGCCCGCGCCGTCGTCCGGCGCGGGTTTTGCGTAGCCGTTGTCGCCATCATCACCGGGAGCCAGCCCATGGAGTTTCTCAACCGCCGGAAGCCGATCGCCGGCGTGGTGCCGGAGGGCGACCACGGCCTGGCGCGCAGCCTGTCCGGCCTGGACCTGACCCTGCTCGGCATCGGCGCCATCATCGGCGCCGGCATCTTCGTGCTCACCGGCATCGCCGCGGCCACCAAGGCCGGACCGGCGCTGTCGCTGTCCTTCGTGGTCGGCGCCCTGGCCTGCGCCTTCGCGGCGCTGGTCTACGCTGAATTCGCCTCCACGGTGCCGGTGGCCGGCAGCGCCTACCCCTACACCTATGTCACGCTCGGCGAATTTCCGGCCTGGATCATCGGCTGGGATCTGATCCTGGAGTACGCGCTCGCCTGCGCGGTGGTGGCGATCGGCTGGTCGGGGTACTTCGTCAGCCTGCTCGGCGGGTTTGGCATCCACCTGCCGGACGCGCTGACCCGACCGCCCAGCGACGGCGGCATCATCAACCTGCCGGCGTTCGCGGTGATGCTGCTGATCAGCGGCCTGCTCGCCGTCGGCGTGCGCCAGGCCAGCCTCGCGAACATGCTGATCGTGGTGCTCAAGCTGGCGGTGATCGGCCTGTTTCTGTACGCCGCCGTGCCCCACGTCGAGCCGGTGCGCTGGCAGCCCTTCATGCCCTTCGGCTGGTCCGGGGTGATGGCCGGCGCCGGTCTGATCTTCTTTGCCTACATCGGTTTCGACGCGGTTTCCACCGCGGCCGAGGAGGCGCGCAATCCGCAGCGCGACATGCCGGTGGGCATCATCGCCTCGCTGGCGGTCTGCACGCTGATCTACATCGCGGTGACGGTGGTGCTTACCGGCATCGCACCCTACGCGTCGTTGAACGTCTCCGACCCCATGGCCTTTGCCCTGCAACAGGTGGGAGAGCGCTTCGCCGCCGGCGCGGTGGCGGTGGGTGCGGTCGCCGGACTGACCTCGGTGCTGCTGGTGATGATGTACGGCCAGACCCGGGTGTTTTACGCCATGTCCCGCGACGGTCTGCTGCCGGCGATGTTCTCCGAGGTCCACCCGCGCTTTCGGACCCCGGCGCGCACCACAATGGCGACCGGACTGGCGATCGCGCTGGCCGCCGGGCTGCTGCCCATTGCCGAGGTCGCCGCGCTGGTCAATGTTGGCACGCTGGCGGCCTTCATCCTGGTATCGGTCGCGGTGCTCTATCTGCGCCGCGCCGAGCCCGACCTGCACCGCCCGTTTCGCACGCCCTTCCTGCCCTGGACGCCGATTCTGGCGATCCTCGCCTGCGCCTATCTGATCGCCAGCCTGGAGGCGGTGACGCTGTGGCGTTTCGTGGCCTGGATGGCGATCGGCATGGTGGTCTATTTCGGCTACGCCCATCGCCACAGCAGGGTCGGCCGCGGCGGCTGACCCGTGCGGCACCGGGGTTCGCGATTGGCGCCGTCGCGCTGCCCCGCGCGCGGCGCGCTCCTCTAGAATCGGGACTACGCCAACCAATAAATAGCGGGGGTGCAAGATGCAATACCGGATTCTCGGCAACAGCGGCGCGCGGGTCTCGGCCATCGGTCTGGGCTGCATGGGCATGTCGGATTTCTACGGCCCGGCGGACGAGCGCGAATCCGTCGCCACCCTGCACCATGCGCTCGATATCGGACTCAATTTTCTCGACACCGCCGACGTCTACGGCAGCGGTCATAACGAAACCCTGATCGGCAAGGCCATCTCGGGACGCCGCGAGCAGGCCTTCATCTGCACCAAGTTCGGCATCGCCGGCGCCAAACGCCGCCCCGAAGGGGGGCTGGAGATGCAGATCGATGGACGTCCCGACTACGTGAAAGCCGCGTGCGACCGCAGCCTCCAGCGCCTGGG
>JADLCO010000259.1 GCA_020847115.1 Pseudomonadales bacterium
CTGGTACCTGTGCCGCCGCTACAGCGCCCGCGAAGCACTGGAAATGGGTCTGGTCAACAAGGTGGTTCCCGACGACCAGCTCGACGCCGAGGTCGCGGCCTGGTGCGCCGAGATCAATGCCCGCAGCCCCACCGCGATCGCCATCGCCAAGCGCTCCTTCGTCGCCAACACCGAGCACATCCGCGGCATCGGCAGCCTGGGCCTGCAAGCGCTGAAGCTTTACTACGACACCGAGGAATCCCGCGAGGGAGTGCGCGCACTCCAGGAAAAGCGCCAACCCGATTTTCGCAAGTACGTCAAATAAGGAGCCCACCGTGGATCTCGATCTGCAAGGCAAATCCGTCATCGTCACCGGCGGTGCTTCCAACATCGGCCGCGCCATCGCCCTGGGCTTCGCCGCCGAGGGCGCCAGGGTCACCATCGCCGATCTCGATACCGCAGCCGGCGAACGCGTGGCGGCGCTGGCGCTGAAAGAGGGTGCGGCCGCGGCGCGGGTGGTGAAGACCGATGTCACCGATCTGGCCAGCGTCCAGGCCCTGTTCCAGGAAGCCAACGACGCCCACGGCGGCATCCACTGCCTGGTCAACAACGTGGGCTGGGACAAACTGATGTTCTTCACCCAGACCACCCCCGATCTGTGGCAGAAACTCATCTCCATCAACTATGTCGGCGTGCTGAACTGCACCAAGACCGCGCTCGACTACATGGTCCCGGCGGGCGGCGGTTCCATCGTCTCGATCAGCTCCGACGCCAGCCGCCAGGGCGAACCCCGCGAAGCCGTGTACGGCGGGCTCAAGGCCGCGGTCAACAGCTTCATGAAGACGATCGCCAAGGAAAATGGCCGCTACAACATCCGCTGCAACTGCGTGTGTCCCGGCGTCACGGTGCCGGATACCGTCGAGGAAACCAGCGAGAACAGCATGTGGAAGGAAAAGAACGCCATGTTCACGGACGAGCAGTTCGCCGCCATCGCCAAGACGCTGCCGCTGCGCCGCATCGGCAAGCCATCCGATATCGCCAATGCGGTGATGTTCCTGTCCTCGCAGAAAGCCGCCGGCTTCATCACCGGCCAAATCCTGTCGGCCAGCGGCGGCTACAGCATGATCGGGTGAGGCACCGAAGCCGCGCGTCGTGCCAGCGGACAGTATTCAGCCGTCCCGCGGTTCAGCAGCGGGCGCGGCAGCTGGAGGCTGATAGACCAGTGCGCGGTTGCGCCCGCTGCGCTTCGCCTGGTAGAGCGCCGTGTCGGCGGCCTCGATCCAGGCCGCCGGGTCGGCCACGGCGGCGTCCAGTTGTGCGAGCCCGAAGCTCATCGTCAGGCGCTCGGGAAAAACCGGCGACAGACTGGCCTCCTGCACTGCGATGCGCAGCTGTTCCACCATGGCCAGGGCGCCGGCGCCATCGGTATCGGGCAGCAGCAGCAGCGCAAACTCCTCGCCACCGTAGCGGCACAGCAGATCGCTGATCCGCAGCCGTGCGCGCAGCAGCTCGGCGAGCCGCCGCAACACCCGATCGCCCTGGCCATGGCCGTACTGGTCATTGATCCGCTTGAAGTGATCGACATCGCCCAGCACCATGACCGCGGCGCCGCCCCGGCGCCGGTAGCGGCTGAACTCCTCCCGGGTCCGCTCCAGCCAGTAGGCGCGATTCCACAGACCGGTCAGCGGATCGACGCGGCTGAGGTTCAACAACTTACGTTTGTCGGTATCGAGCCGCTGTGCCAGGCGATAGGTCAGATTGCCCACCAGCAACGGATAGACCACCAGAAACGGCAACGAAAACAGCAGCTCCCGCATGCCGGTGGCTCGTGGCGGCGAAACGCCGGCGATGAGCGCGCCCAGTGCCAAGCCGGCGAGCTGCACACCCAGGCCCCGCAGCAACAGTCGCCAGCCGCCCAGGGCGATATTGTTCAGGCAGAGCATGGTGACCACGACGACGCTGGGCAGCACGTTGAAGTGCATCAGCGGCAGCCAGAAGCCCCCGGCAACCGAATCGACCAGCAGGTTGCGATACTCCACCGGGCGCGGATCGGCCGCCCGCCGGGAGCGCCAGTAGGCGAAGTGGGGCCATGCGAAGCCATGGACCGCAAGCGCCACTCAAACCCACCAGGGCGCGGGCCCGCCCAGCAGGCTGCCGGCGACACAGAAGAAGCCCAAGCCGAGGCCGACCACGCGCGCCGGGTAAACGCGACCCGGGACGCCAAAGCCGATGGCGGTGTGCACCGGGTCGGCCGCCCCGGAGGGGCCCGTCGCCACAGCGTTACCCCGCGCACTGGATTCTTTGGCCACGCATTCGCCCCTGTGGCCCGCTGCCGGACCAAGTTCCGCACCAGCTCCCGGCAGCCGACGGCGCGCGATTCTAGCGGAGACCGAGCCGCCTCCCAACCATTCCACGCGACCTTTTCCAGCGCCTTGGGAGGTCCACCGCTCTGTGCTTTAATCGCCTCACTCCACTTTTCGATCCTACACACCACAACAGCAACAGGGGGTACCCATGAAAGTGCGACGCATCGTCACCGGCACCGATGCCCAGGGGCGGTCGGTCTTCACCAGCGATGAACAGCTCAACGATGTCTTCGGCGGCGGCGGCATGGAGGGCTTCCACGAACAGGGCTCGCTGGCGCTGGTGGAGCTGTGGAAGGGCGTACTGCCTTCCGACAACTCCGTGATCAGCATGCGCGAAGGCCCCTTCGAACTGGAACCCGATCCGCGCAGCCTGATGGTCCGCCTGGCGACCTTCCCCCCGGAGCCGGAAGGTACCGCCAAGCCGGGCCAGGGCACGGATTCCCATCCGGGCTTTCACATTACCGATACCACCGACATCATCATCGTGCTCGAAGGCGAGGTGTATTCGATGATGGAGACCGGCGAAAAACTGCTCAAGGCCGGTGACGTGCTGATCCAGCGGGGCACCAATCACGCCTGGTCCAACCGTTCGGGAAAACCCTGCAAGATCGCCGCGATCATGCTCAGCACGCGCAAATCTTGAGATCATTGCCAACAATAAAAAACCGCGGCAAGCCGCGGTTTTTTATTGTTTTTTCCCTGCAAATCTTCAGGGAGATCCAGCTCCAGCCACCTCGACCTGGGCGGTCTCGATGATGGCATTGCGCGCCCCCTTGGGGATATCGTCGAGATTGCCGTCGTAGATCAGGCAGTAGAGCGTCCTGCCATCGGCGCCGCCCAGATTGCAGGCCACCGCCCGGCGGCCGCCGGTGTCGATCTTGTGGGTGATCTCGCCGCCCGCCTTGACGCGAATGAACTCGCCCTGTTCGAAGGCCGCGACCCAGATCGCGCCCTCCTGGTCCAGACAGATGCCGTCCGGCGTGTAGGGCGCCAGGTCGGCAAAGCTGCGCCGGTTGCCGAGACTGCCATCGGCCTGGATATCGAACGCGGTCAGCTTGCCGACGAAGGTCTCGGCGACCACCAGCGTCTTGCCATCCGGGGTGATGACCGCGCCATTGGGAAAGTGAACCTGATCGGCCACGGTCTTCACAGTGCCGTCCGTTTTCACCAGGGTCAGGGTCGCCGGCCTCGGCTCCTCGTGGGCGAAGACATCGTAGCCGAAGGTGCCGACGTAGATATTGCCATTGGGCGCGCAGACGCAGTCGTTGATGTCGTACTTGAGCAATCCAGACAGATCGGCGTATTCGCTGAGCTTGCCGTTGTCGACCTTCATCAGCTTGCGGTCGGCCATGGACACGATCACCACCGAACCGTCCGGGAGGAAATTGATCCCCGATGGCCGGTTCGGAAACTTGGCGATTTCCTGGCGCGCGCCATCCGGCGTCAGGGCGTACACCGTCTGCCCGAACATGTCGGACACCCACAGGCGGCCCTGGTGCCAGCGTGGCCCTTCGAGAAAGACGAAGTCCTTCGCAAAGCTCTTGGTGGTCAGAGTTTTCATTGTTTGATTCTCCTCTTCTACCCCCTTGGGCGGGCTCAGTTGTACATGATTACCGAGCGGGCGCCCTCGCCGCGGCCCATGGCCTCGAACGCGTCGTTGACGTCTTCCAGGCGGATGCGGTTGGTGATCATGTCGTCCAGCTTGAGGTCACCCTTCATGTACAGGTCGACGAACCTGGGGATGTCCTTGGACGGAACCGAGGTGCCGTAAGCGGAACCCTTGAAGTGCTTCTCGCCGAAGAAGCCCAGCACCGGCAGCTCGATCTCGGTGTCCGAGGACGGCACGCCGACGATCACCGCGGTACCGGTGGCCCGGGCCATCGACCAAGCCTGCTCGATGGTCTGCTTGAGGCCCAGTGCCTCGAAGGCGTAATGCACCCCGCCGCGGGTCAGTGCGCGCACTTCCTTGATCGGGTTCACCGCCTTGGGATCGATGGCGTGGGTAGCGCCCAGTTTCAGCGCCAGCTCCCGCTTCTGGGGCACGGGATCGATGGCAATGATCGTCGTGGCACCGGCGATGCGCGCGCCCTGGATGATGGAGAGCCCCACGCCGCCGCAGCCGATCACCGCGCAGCTTTCGCCCGGGTTGATCTTGACGGTGTTGAGCGCGGCGCCAGCGCCGGTGGTGACGCCGCAGCCGATCAGACACACGGTATCCAGCGGTGCATTGCTGTCCACCTTGATGGCGTTGCCGGCGGGGATCACCGCCCGCTCGGAGAAGGTGCCGACACCCACCAGCTGGCGGATGGCCTGGCCCTTCGAGTTCTTCAGCCGCGTGCTGCCATCGGGCAGACAGCCCTGCCAGATCACCTTGCCCATCTCCACGCACATGAAGGGCTTGCGCTCCAGGCAGAACAGGCAGTTGCCACAGGCCGGGGTCAGCGACACGATGACGTGGTCACCCGGTTTCAGATCGGTGACGCCGGCGCCGACTTCTTCCACCACGCCGGCGCCCTCATGGCCCAGCACCGAGGGCACCTCGCTCTTGATGACGCCGTAGCGAAATGAATAGTCGCTGTGGCAGATGCCACTGGCGGTGTATTTGATCAGGATTTCGTTGGCCTTGGGGCCTTCCAGCTCCAACTCCTCGACCACGAGGGGCGAGCCGATTTCATACAGAACTGCTGCTTTGGTTTTCATGAACATGTCTCCAAGCCGATCCCGGACCGGCATACAAATAGGGTTTGGTGGTCGGAATCAGCCGTAGGTGATGACCGAGCGCGCGCCTTCGCCGCGGCCCATCTCCTCGAACGCGCGGTTGATGTCCGCAAGCCCGATCCGCTGCGTGATCATTTCGTCGAGCTTCAGCTGTCCGCTCTTGTACAGCTCGACGAACCGGGGAATGTCGCGCTTGGGTGACGAGGAACCATAGCAGGAGCCCTGGATTTCATATTCGGCGAGCAGGCCTGCGGCGGGAATCTTGACCGACTGGTCCAGGGACGCCACGCCGACGATGATCGCCTTGCCGGTGGGCCGGATCATGCCCCAGGTCTGCTGCATGGTCTGCACCTTGCCCAGCGCCTCGAAGGCGTAATGGACGCCGAGCCCGCCGGTGATCTCCTTTACCTTGGCCATGGGCTCTTCTTCGAAGGGGTTGATGGTGTGGGTGGCGCCCAGCTTGATCGCCAGTTCGCGCTTCTCTTCCATCGGATCGATGGCGATGATGATGCTGGCGCCGGCGATGCGCGCGCCCTGCAGGATGGACAGACCGACGCCGCCGCAGCCGATGATGGCCACGCTTTCGCCCCACTGCACCTTGGCGGTATTGAGCGCGGCACCGGTGCCAGTGGTCACCCCGCAGCCGATCAGGCAGGTCTTCTCCAAGGGCGTGTCATCGGCAACCTTGATCGCAGAGCCGGCGGGCATGACCATGTATTCGCCGAAAGAACCTACCCCGCAGAGCGCGTAGACGTCCTCGCCGCTGAGCGTCTTGTGGCGGGTGGTGCCGTCGAGCTGGGTGCAATCGGTGAGCAGCTTGTTCATCTGCGAGCACATGTATTCCTTCGACTCCCGGCACATGCCGCACTTGCCGCAGCTCGGGGACAGGGAGGCGATCACCTTGTCGCCGGGCTTGACGTGGGTCACGCCGGGCCCCACCGCCTCGACGATGCCGGCGCCCTCGTGGCCCAGCACCACCGGCAGTGGCGAGCGCAGAATCCCGTGCGCGACGGAATAGTCGCTGTGGCAGATACCGCTGGCCACGGTGCGCACCAGAACTTCGTTGGCCTTCGGGGGCGCCAGCTCCAGCTCTTCGATGGTGAACGGCTGATTGATCGCCCGCAATACTGCGGCTTTTATTCTCATGATCTCCTCCAGGAATGGGTGATGAACTTGCCCGGCAATACTACCCAATACCACGGAGGGGGAACATCCGCGCCCGGACCCGGACCGGGAAAACCCCACGCGATGGCGCGGTCACGTTATCGCACCGAGGCAGGGGCGATCCCCCGCCGGCAGCCCCTTGACTTCACCGGGAACAGGGAACCATAGTTATGCGCGCAATAACCCAACATAATAAACAGGCCTTCGTGGGCACCCGGGAGTAACCGGCACCCACACCGCACAGGAGGGTTTCCCATGACTGCGCAAGGAACCGTCAAATGGTTCAACAATGCCAAAGGTTACGGCTTCATTCTGTCCGCGGATAATCATGAGGACGTGTTCGCGCACTATTCCGCGATCGAAATGGACGGCTACAAGAGCCTCAAGGCAGGCCAACAGGTGACCTTCGAGATCCGCCAGGGACAGAAGGGAGCCCACGCCGCCCATATCCGACCCCTTGGCCACTTGCAGAATACTTCCGCCACCCTGTCACCGCCGGCTTGACCGGCGGGCAAGGTGCGCGCCTCGGCCGGGATTGGTTAAAGAGGAGAACAGGGGCGCCTCCATTGCGGACTGCGCCCCGCCACGATCACATGTGCCGAATGACCTGATCGCCAAATTGCGAGCAGGTCATAAGCTTGGCACCAGTCATCAGGCGCTCGAAGTCGTAGGTCACCGTGCCCGCGGAGATCGCCGCCTCCATGCCCTTGACGATCAGCGCAGCGGCTTCGTTCCAACCCAAGTGGCGCAGCATCATTTCGGCGGAGAGGATCAGCGAGCCCGGGTTCACCTTGTCCTGACCAGCGTACTTGGGCGCGGTGCCGTGGGTGGCTTCGAACATCGCCACCTCGTCGGAGAGGTTGGCACCGGGCGCGATGCCGATGCCGCCCACCTGGGCCGCCAGCGCGTCGGAGAGATAGTCACCGTTGAGGTTGAGGGTGGCGATGACGCTGTATTCGTCGGGGCGCAGCAGGATCTGCTGCAGCATGGCGTCGGCGATCACGTCCTTGATGACGATGCGCGCCCCGGTGCGGGGATTCTTGAGTTCATGCCAAGGCCCACCGTCGAGGGCCACCGCGCCGAATTCCTCGCGTGCCAGTTCATACCCCCAATCGCAGAATGCGCCCTCGGTGAACTTCATGATGTTGCCCTTGTGCACCAGGGTGACCGAGGATTTTTCCTGGTCGATGGCATACTGGATTGCCTTGCGCACCAGGCGCTTGGTGCCTTCCTCGGAGACCGGCTTGATACCGATGCCGCAGTGCTCGGGGAAGCGGATCTTGGTGACCTGCATCTCCTCGCGCAGGAAGCGGATGACCTTCTTGGCCTCTGGGGAGTCGGCCTTCCACTCGATGCCGGCGTAGATGTCCTCGGAGTTCTCCCGGAAGATGCACATGTCCACCTTGTTGGGCTCCTTGACCGGCGAGGGCACGCCCTGGAACCAGCGCACCGGGCGCTGACAGACGTAGAGATCGAGCTCCTGGCGTAGCGCCACGTTGAGCGAGCGGAAGCCGCCGCCCACCGGGGTGGTCAGCGGGCCCTTGATCGACACGATGTAGTCCTTGAGCGCGGCCAGGGTCTCCTGGGGAAACCAGTTGCCGTCGTAGAGGCCGGCGGCCTTCTCGCCGCAGTAGACTTCCATCCACTGGATCGCGCGGCGCCCGCCATAAGCCTTGGCGATAGCGGCATCGGTCACCTTGCGCATCACCGGGGTGATATCGACCCCGGTGCCGTCACCCTCGATGAAGGGGATAATGGGCTGGTCCGGCACGACAAGGGAAAAATCCGCATTGACCTTGATCTTGTCGCCAGTGGCCGGCACTTTGATGTGTTGATAGCCCATTTGTGATACCTCCGGGGTTTGGTGGCTTGCAGATGGCGGGAATCGCCGAATCTTAGCACGCGGCACAGCCGCGACCGTAACTCCCCACGAGGGCGCCATGTCCGCACGGATCCACCTCACCGTCGCCGCCGTCATCCACCGCGCTGGCGAATACCTCATGGTGACCGAAATCGTCGACGGCGTGCGCGTACTCAATCAGCCGGCGGGCCACATCGAGCCGGGTGAATCCGCGCTCGAAGCGGTTTGCCGCGAGGCGCTGGAGGAAACCGGCTGGCAGGTGCGTCCGGTCGCCTGCCTGGGCCTCGCCTGTTACGTCGCGCCCGACGGTGGCACCTACCATCGCTACAACCTCCTCTGCGCACCCGTCGCCGAGCGCTCCGACCGGCTCGATCCCGACATCGAATCCCGGCTGTGGCTGCCGGCGGCGGCCATTCTCGACACCAGTTACCGACATCGCAGTCCCATGGTGCGCGGCGCGGTCGCGGACCACCGCGCCGGGCTCGGCTTTCCGCTGAGCCTGCTGCGCGATTACCGGCAAGGATGATTTGCCGGTAAACGAACGCGATTGCCGCTAAGATTGCCGCCCGGTTTCACCGCACCAGCCAATGGCCAGCTCGTCCCCCACCCGCGTCATGATCGGCATGTCCGGCGGCGTCGATTCGTCCGTCGCCGCCATGCTGCTGCGCGACCAGGGCCATGCCGTCACCGGCGTGTTCATGAAGAACTGGAACGAGGACGACGGCACCGAATACTGCACCGCCAAGGAAGATCTGTTCGATGCGCTGCGCGTGTGCGACCGGCTCGGCATCGAGCTCGAAACGGTCAATTTCGCCGCCGCATACTGGGATCGGGTGTTCGCCCACTTCCTCGCGGAATACCGCGCCGGACGCACGCCCAACCCCGACGTGCTGTGCAATCGCGAAATCAAGTTCAAGGTCTTTCTCGACCACTGCCGCGGCCAGGGCGCCGAATTCATCGCCACCGGACACTATGCGCGCACCGGACTGACGGCAGCCGGTGCCACCACCCTGCTGCGGGCCCGCGACGGCAACAAGGACCAGAGTTATTTCCTCTACGCGGTGGCCCCGGACGCCATCGCCCGGACCCTGTTTCCGCTGGGCGAACTGGCCAAACCCCAGGTGCGCGCAATGGCGCGCGCGGCGGGATTGATCACCCACGACAAGCGCGACAGCACCGGCATCTGCTTCATCGGCGAGCGCCGCTTCGCCGATTTCCTCAAGACCTATCTGCCCGCCCAGCCCGGCCCCATCGCCACGCCCGAGGGTCGCGTGCTCGGCCAGCACCAGGGCCTGATGTACTAAACCATCGGCCAGCGGGAGGGGCTGGGTATCGGCGGCGTGCGCGGCGGCGGCGAGCAGCCCTGGTATGTGGCCGACAAGCAGCTCGACCGCAACACCCTGATCGTCGTCCAGGGCAGCGACCATCCCCTGCTCCACTGGCGCGGCCTGCTCGCCGGCCAGCTGCACTGGATACCGGAGCCTCCGGCGGCGACCCAATTCACCTGCACTGCCAAGACGCGCTACCGCCAGCCGGATCAGGCCTGCAGCGTGCACCTGTCCGAAACGACCTGCGAGGTCCGCTTCGAGCAGCTCCAGCGCGCCATCACCCCGGGGCAGTCGGTGGTCTTCTATCGCGGCGACCAATGCCTGGGCGGCGGCGTGATCACCGCCGGGATGCGCACGTGAGCGCGACAACGGAAGACGACCGCGTCGCCGCCCTGGCGGCCATGCTCCTCTACTGTCAGGGGGTGGACCAGCTGGCGCGGACCGGCGTGGTGCCGCCGGGCCAACTGCGCAGCGCCATGACCGCGCTGCTGTCCGCTGCTGCCGACGAGGCACTGGCGCTGTACCGGGATGGCGACGCGCTGCGCGCCGGTCTGGATCTGCTCGAACCCCTGCTGCGCGGCGAGCGGCGGGCCGACGCCACGCAAGTGCTGCGCTACGCGGTGAGCGTGCTCCATCTGCAACGCCGCCTGCTGCGCGATGCCGCCACCCGCAACCGTATCTATGCCGGCATCGAACGCGCCGCCACACAGGCGCGACTGTTCTCTCCGACCCACGACAATGTGCTCGCCAACCTCGCCCAGTGCTATCAGGACACGCTGGGGCGCTACCGCTTCCGCATCCAGGTGCGCGGCGAGAGTGGCTATCTGGGCCAGGAAGCGGTCGCCGCCCGGGTGCGCTGCCTGCTGTTCGCCGCCATCCGCGCCGCGGTGCTGTGGCATCAATTGGGTGGCCGCCGCTGGCAGCTGCTGTTGTGCCGCGGTCCCCTGCTGACCCGGATCCGACGGCTCCGCTCCGGCTTTTGAGCTGGACTCTGAGCGGCTCGGGCCACGCCCCCCGATCCGGTAAACTTGCCGCCCGCCCGCGCCCCGGATTCACCATGGAACTCACCGCCCTCACCGCCCTTTCGCCACTGGACGGCCGCTACGGCGCCAAGGTCGCGGCACTACGGGAACACTTCAGCGAATATGCCCTGATCCGCTACCGGGTGGGGATCGAGCTCGCCTGGCTGCGCCATCTGGCCGCGGAACCCGGCATCGTCGAGCTGCCGCCACTGGACGCGGCCGCGACGAGCGTGCTCGAGCGCATCGAACGCGAGTTCGGCTTGTCCGACGCCCAGCGCATCAAGGCCATCGAGGCCACGACGAACCACGACGTCAAGGCGGTCGAATACTTCCTCAAGGAGCGCCTGGCGGCACTGGGCTTCACCGGCAATGCCGAGTTCGTCCACTTCGCCTGCACCTCCGAGGACATCAACAATCTGGCCCACGGCCTGATGCTGCGCGACGCATTGGCCCAGGTGCTGCTGCCCGCCATGGGAGAACTGGTCGCGGCCATCGCCGCGCTGGCACACCAGTTCGCTGCGGTGCCGATGCTGTCGCGCACCCACGGCCAGACCGCCTCGCCGACGACGGTGGGCAAGGAGCTGGCCAACGTGGTCGCCCGCCTGCGCCGCCAGTTGCGCCAGCTCGAAGCCGTCGAGCTGACCGGCAAGATCAACGGTGCGGTGGGCAACTACAACGCCCATCTGGCCGCCTACCCCGAGCTCGACTGGCCGGATATCGCGCGGCGCTTCGTCACCGGCCTGGGGCTCGCCTGGAACCCCTATACCACCCAGATCGAACCCCACGACTGCATCGCCGAGCTGTTCGACGCCCTCGCCCGCTTCAACACCGTGCTGCTCGATTTCGACCGCGACATCTGGGGCTACATTGCCCTGGGCTATTTCCGCCAGCGCCCGGTGACCGGCGAGGTGGGCTCCTCGACCATGCCCCACAAGGTCAACCCCATCGATTTCGAGAATTCCGAGGGCAACCTGGGTCTCGCCAACGCCGTGCTCGGCCATCTGGCGGCCAAGCTGCCGGTGTCGCGCTGGCAGCGCGATCTCACCGATTCCACGGTGCTGCGCAACATGGGCGTGGGGCTCGGCTACAGCCTGCTCGCCTGGCAATCGACCTTGAAAGGGCTGGGCAAGCTGGACCTGGATCGGGCGCGCGTGGCGCGGGATCTGGATCAGTCCTGGGAGGTGCTCGCCGAAGCCGTGCAGACCGTGATGCGCCGCCACGGCGTGCCCAAACCCTCCGAAAAGCTCAAGGCCCTGACCCGCGGCCAGGCCATCACCGCGGAGACCCTGCGCGCCTTCATCGCCACCCTGCCGATCCCGGAAGACGCGCGCCAGCAATTGCTGGCGCTGACCCCGGCGACCTACACCGGCAACGCCACCGCTCAGGCCGCGGCGCTGGAGTAGCTTGCGCGCGCGCCGGCTACGCCGGCACCGCGAACGCCCCGCGCTTGAGTTCGGCGATGGCGTCGCGCACCTGCGCCGCCTGTTCGAATTCCAGGTTGCGGGCATGGGCCAGCATCTGCACTTCGAGCTGGGCGATGCGTTGCGCCAGCGCCGCCGGCGACAGATCCGCGGCGGCCGCCAGATAGCGCTGGCCCTGCTCCGCGACCCGCGCCTGGCGGCGGCCGCGGCGCGGGCCCACGGCGCCTTCGAGGATGTCCGGCACCGGCTTGCGAATGCCCTTGGGCACCAGGCCGTGCCGGGCGTTGAATTCCAGTTGCTTGTGCCGCCGGCGCTCAGTCTCGTCCATGGCCCGCTGCATCGAACCGGTGATCGCATCGGCATAGAGAATCGCCCGGCCCCGCAGGTGACGCGCGGCGCGCCCGATGGTCTGGATCAGCGACTGCTCGGAGCGCAGAAAGCCCTCCTTGTCGGCGTCCAGGATCGCCACCAGGGCGACCTCGGGCATGTCGAGCCCTTCGCGCAGCAGGTTGATGCCCACCAGCACGTCGAACTCGCCGAGACGCAGATCGCGGATGATCTCCACCCGCTCCACGGTGTTGATGTCGGAGTGCAGGTAGCGCACCCGCACGCCGTGCTCGCCCAGGTATTCGGTGAGGTCCTCGGCCATGCGTTTGGTGAGCACCGTGACCAGCACCCGCTCGTCGTTGGCCGCCGCGACGCGGATCTCGCCGAGCAGGTCGTCCACCTGGGTGAGCGCCGGACGCACCTCGACCGCGGGATCGACCAATCCGGTGGGCCGCACCACCTGCTCGATCACGGCGTCGGCATGCTCGGCCTCGTAGCGCCCGGGCGTCGCCGACACGAAGATGGTCTGGGGCCGCAGCCGCTCCCATTCGTCGAAGCGCAGCGGGCGGTTGTAGAGCGCACAGGGCAGGCGGAAGCCGTACTCGACCAGCGTCTCCTTGCGCGAGCGGTCGCCGCGGTACATGCCGCCCA
>JADLCO010000260.1 GCA_020847115.1 Pseudomonadales bacterium
AGCGCCGCGCTTTACGACGACGATCATCGCCGGCGCCTGCAGCGCGCCTTGGAGGAATACTTCGGCCGCGAAGTCGCGGTGGCGATCGAGACCGGTGCGCTGCAGGCCGAATCCCCCCGGGCCGCGGCGCTGCGCGCGCAGCGGGAGCGGCAGGCGGCGGCGGTGGCGGCGCTGCGTGCCGACCCGGTGGTGGGCGCGCTGGTGGCACAGTTCGATGGCGTGCTCCTCGAAGAGACCGTGGTCCCCCTCGACGACTGAGGTGATAGATGAAAGATCTCAATGACCTGATGCAGCAGGCGCGGCAGATGCAGGAAAAGATGCAGCAGCTGCAACAACAGGCCGCGGCCGCGGAGGTGGTGGGCGAGGCCGGTGCCGGGCTGGTGCAGGTGCGCATGACCGGGCGCCACGACGTGCGCAAGGTGAGCATCGATCCCAGTCTGCTGCAGGAAGACGTGGAAATTCTGGAGGATCTGCTGGCCGCCGCGGTCAACGACGCGGTGCGCAAGGTCGAGGCCAGGCAGAAGGAGCTGCTCGGCGGTCTCGCCGCCGGCATCCCGCTGCCGCCGGGCTTCAAGCTGCCGTTCTGATGGCGACCTTCAGCCCCCTCGTCGAGCAGCTGATCCAGGCGCTGCGCCGCCTTCCCGGCGTCGGACCCAAGGGTGCACAGCGCATGGCGCTGCACCTGCTCGAGCGCGATCGCGACGGCGCCCGCCGGCTCGCCGCGGCGCTGGTCGACGCCGCCGAGCGGGTGGCGCGCTGCCGCCACTGCCGCACCCTGACCGAGGCCGGGGAATGCGCACTGTGCGCGAGCCCGCGGCGCGATCCGCGCCTGCTGTGCGTGGTCGAGACCGCCGCCGACCTGATCGCGATCGAGGCCTCGGGCAGCTATCCGGGGCGCTATTTCGTGCTCCACGGCCGGCTGTCGCCCCTCGACGGTCTGGGCCCCGCGGAACTCGGCATCGATCAGCTGCTGCGCCGCCTGGCGGTGGAGCCGGTGGAGGAGCTCATCCTCGCCACCAACCTCACCGTCGAGGGCGAGGCCACCGCCCAGTTCATCAGCGAGCACGCCGCGACCCTCGGCGTCGCCGTCAGCCGCATTGCCCATGGCGTGCCCCTGGGCGGAGAACTCGAGTTCGTCGATGGCGGCACGCTTTCGCACGCCTTCGCCAGCCGCCGGCGGATGTTCCGGTGACCGGCGCCACAGCGGTGACCCTGGTGGCGCGCGCCGCGCAGCTCGAAGCGGCTGCGGCGGCCTGGCGCGCCTGCCCGGTGCTGGCCCTCGACACCGAGTTCATGCGCACCGACACCTTCTTTCCGCGCCTGGCGCTGGTGCAGGTCAGTTCGGGTGAGGCGGTGTGGCTGATCGATCCCCTGGCGATCCCCGATCTGGCGCCCCTCGCGGCGCTGCTCGCCGATCCCGGCGTGGTCAAGGTGCTGCACTCCTGCTCGGAAGACCTGGAGGTGTTCCAGCATGCGCTCGGCTGCCGGCCCGCGCCGCTGTACGATACCCAGGTGGCGGCGGCGCTCACCGGGCATGGCTTTTCGCTCGGTTACGGCGCATTGGTGCAGCGCCTGTTGGGCATCGAACTGGACAAGCAGGAAACCCGCTCGGACTGGCTGCAGCGGCCCCTGACCAGTGCCCAGCTCGCCTATGCCGCGGCCGATGTGCACCATCTGCTGCCCCTGTACCGGCAGCTCGTCGCGGCGGCGGCGATGCAGGGCAAGGATGCCTGGGTAGCCGAGGAGATGGAGCGGTTGCTGGTGCAGGCGGCAGTGGTCATCCCGCCGCGCGAGCAGTACCGCCGGGTGAAGGGCGCCGGTCGCCTGAAGCGCGTCGAGCTGGCCGCATTGCGCGAGCTGGCCGCCTGGCGCGAGGTGCAGGCGCGGGCCGGCAACCGCCCGCGCGGCCACATCGTCAATGACGCCGAACTGCTGGCGCTGGCCGCCGCCCGGCCCCGCGATCGCGCCGCCCTGGCGGGGGTTGCCGAGCTGCGGCCGCGGGTGATCCGCGAACACGGCGACCAGCTGCTCGCCGCGATTGTTGCTGCGGCCGCGCTGGCGCCTGCGGACTACCCCGAACTCCTGGACCAGGGCCCGCCGGAGCGCAGCGCGCGCGACCTGATCCGCGCCTGCCGCGACTGGTTGGCCGAACGCGCCGCTGCGCTGCAGGTGGCGCCGGAGGTGCTCGCCCGGCGCGCCGATCTCGAGGCCCTGGCGCGCTCCTGGCAGGACGGCGAGGCGCGCCTGCCGCCGGCGTTGGCCGGCGGCTGGCGCCGCGCCGCGATCGGCGCCGAACTGCTCGACTTCGTGCGCACCTGGAGCGCGGCCGCGCCATGACCACCGGCGGTGAAGGCGTGCGCTGCCGGGTTTATCGCAGCTCCCGGCGCGCGGAGATGTACCTGTTCGTCACCGAGGCCCGGGATTTGGCACCGGTGCCCGAGGAACTGCTGGCGCGCTTCGGGCCGCCGCAGCCGGCGCTCGCCTTCGAGTTGGCGCCGGGCCGCACACTGGCGCGGGCGGACGGCGCCGAGGTGCTGGAGGCACTGCGCGAGCGCGGCTGGTTTCTCCAGCTGCCGCCCGGCGGCGATGCCGTGGCCGAGGCCATCGCCGCGCGCAATGAAAAGCTGCCACGGGGCTGACGATGACGGCTTTTTGGGAGACCAAGGCGCTCGCCGAACTGGACGCCGAGGAATGGGAGCGGCTCTGCGACCGCTGCGGGCGCTGCTGTCTGCTCAAGCTCGAGGACACCGCCAGCGGCCAGGTCGCCTACACCGCCGTCGCCTGTAAATTGCTCGATATCGAGCGAGTGCGTTGCACCGATTATGCCCGCCGCCGCCAGCGGGTAGCCGATTGCCTGGCGCTGGATGCCGATCTGGCCGCCGCGATTGCCTGGTTGCCGGCCACCTGCGCCTATCGGTTGCGGGCGGAAGGCAAGCCGCTGCCGGATTGGCACCCGCTGGTGTCGGGCGATCCTCGCAGCGTGCGCGCCGCGGGTATTTCGATCGCGGGTCGGGTGGTATCGGAGCGCTTCGTGCATCCGGCCGCGCTGGTCGAGCACATCATTCGTTGGGTGGAGTGAGCTCCGGTGTACACGGACGAAAACTATTTGTGGGGGTTGGTGGGTTATTACCTCGGCGTGTTGCTGCTGCTGGTGCCCACCTGGTGGCTGACCCGACGGCTACCGGGCTTTCCGCTGCGGGCGCTGGCGCGCTGCGCGGCAGTGGCGCTGCTGGCCACGCCCATGCTCGCCTATCCCGATCTGAAGTATCTGGCGCCGGCCTGGGGGGTGATGCTGTTCGACGCCATCGGCCCGGTCCACAGCGACGGCCTGCTGCGCGGCGTGCTGCCGTTGCTGGCGGTGTTCGGGCTGCTTTATGTCGTGACCCTGCTGATCTGGTTGCCGTTGCGCAAGCGCCGCCGGCCGCCACGGCCGCCGCAATCGCCCTCCCGGGCACCCCGGCGCGAGCCCGGGATGGGCGCAGCCGCCGGCCGCGGCCGGCGCGAGCCCACCTTCGGCGATCCCGCTGCGGCGCCGCGGCCGAAATCGGCGCCACGGGCGCGCTGACCCGCCGGTCCGTGGCCGAATTGGAAGCCCGGCGGGCTTGCCGTAGAATGCGGCACAGACGATTTTTCACCTTGCGGAGCTTGAGATGCAATTCACTGGAACAGAGCGATACGTCGCCACCGACGACCTGCAGATGGCGGTCAACGCGGCGGTGACGCTGCAGCGCCCGCTGCTGATCAAGGGCGAGCCGGGCACCGGCAAGACCATGCTCGCCGAGGAGGTGGCCCGCGCGCTGGGCAAGCCGCTCATCGCCTGGCACATCAAGTCCACCACCAAGGCGCAGCAGGGGCTCTACGAATACGATGCGGTGTCGCGGCTGCGCGATTCCCAGCTTGGCGGGGACAAAGTCCACGACATCGGCAACTACATCAAGCGCGGCAAGCTGTGGGAGGCTTTCAGCGCACCCGAGCAGGTGGTGTTGCTGATCGACGAGGTGGACAAGGCAGACATCGAATTCCCCAACGACCTGTTGCTGGAACTCGACCGCATGGAATTCCACGTCTACGAGACCGGCGAGCGCGTGGTGGCTAAACAGCGGCCGATCGTGATCATCACCTCGAACAACGAGAAGGAACTGCCGGATGCCTTCCTGCGCCGTTGCTTCTTCCACTTCATCAGTTTCCCCGATCGCGAAACCATGCTGCGCATCGTCGACGTGCACTTTCCGGGGATCAAGAAATCCCTGGTCGACGAGGCGCTCGACGTATTCTTCGACGTGCGCAAGATTCCGGGGCTGAAGAAGAAGCCTTCCACCTCTGAGCTGGTCGACTGGCTCAAGCTGCTGCTCTCCGACGACATCCCCGACGAAATCCTCAAGCAGCGCGATCCCACCAAGGCGATCCCGCCCCTGTACGGCGCCCTGCTCAAGAACGAACAGGACGTCCACCTGCTCGAACGTTTGGCGTTCATGACGCGCCGGGAGAAGAGTGGCTAAATGCTTCTGAACTTCTTTTTTGCGCTCAAGAAGGGCGGCATTCCGGTTTCGATCAAGGAATTGCTGACCCTCCTTGAGGCGCTGCAACAGCATCTCGCCTTTGGCAGCGTGGATGATTTCTACCTGCTCTCGCGCACCGCGCTGGTCAAGGACGAGCGTTATTACGACAAATTCGATCGTGCGTTCGCGCTCTACTTCAAGGATCTCGAGTCCCTGGAGGATTTCCTCGACATCCTGATCCCCGAGGACTGGCTGCGTGCGGAGTTCATCAACAGTCTGAGCGAGGAGGAAAAGGCCAAGATCGAGAGCCTGGGCGGCCTCGAGAAGCTGATCGAGGAATTCAAGAAGCGCCTCAAGGAGCAGAAGGGACGCCACGAGGGCGGCAACAAGTGGATCGGCACCAAGGGCACCTCGCCGTTCGGCAACAGCGGTTACAACCCCGAGGGCGTTCGGGTCGGCGGCGAAGGCGGCCAGAAGAAAGCGCTCAAGGTCTGGGAGAAGCGCGAGTTCAAGAACCTCGATGACACCGTCGAACTCGGCACCCGCAACATCAAGGTGGCGCTGAGACGCCTGCGCAAGTTCGCGCGCACCGGCGCCGACGAGGAGCTCGACCTCGACGACACCATTCGCTCCACGGCCAAGAACGCGGGCCTGCTCGACATCAAGATGGTGCCGGAGCGCCACAACGCGGTGAAGGTGCTGATCTTCTTCGACGTTGGCGGCTCCATGGACCCCTATGTGCGCACCTGCGAGGAGCTGTTCTCGGCGACTCGCACCGAGTTCAAGCACCTCGAGTACTTCTACTTCCACAACGCGCTCTACGATTACGTGTGGAAGGACAATTTTCGCCGCTACAACGAAAAGACCGAGACCATCGACCTGCTGCGCACCTATGCCGCCGATTACAAGGTGATCTTCGTCGGCGACGCCTCGATGTCGCCCTATGAGCTGGAGAGCCCCGGCGGCAGCGTCGAGTACTACAACAAGGAAACCGGTGTCGAGTGGCTCGAACGGATGGCGCACACCTATCCCAAGCTGATCTGGCTGAACCCGGTGCGCCGCGACTACTGGGAGCACACGCCCACCATCCAGCGGGTGCGGAGCATCCTCGAGGACCGCATGTTCCCACTCACCCTGGGCGGCCTGGAAGAGGGCATTTCGCTGCTGGCCAAGTAGCGGTGGCGGATGCCCGGGAGACATCCGGGGAGGCGGCGCTTGACGAAGCGGCGGTACTGGGCCGGTTGCGCGCCGCCCTTGCCGATTGCCGCAGCGAGCAAGTGACGGCGCTTGCCGGCGACCTCGAGCGCGCTGCCGCGCGGATCGCGCGGGGGTTGCCCGCAGATCGCGATCTGCACCGGATCGAGGTGCGCATCGCGGCGTCGGCCGCAGCCGTCGCCGCGCGCCGCGCCTGCATTCCCGCCATCACCTATCCCGAAGAACTGCCAGTGTCGGCGCGCCGTGGCGAAATCGCCGCGGCGCTGCGCGATCATCAGCTGGTGATCGTGGCCGGCGAGACCGGCTCCGGCAAGACCACCCAGTTGCCCAAGCTCTGTCTCGAACTGGGGCGCGGTACCCGCGGTTTGATCGGCCACACCCAGCCGCGCCGCATTGCTGCGCGCACCGTGGCCAGCCGCATCGCCGAGGAACTGCGCACGCCGCTCGGGAGTCTGGTGGGCTACCAGGTGCGCTTCACCGAGCAGAGCTCGGAACAGACCCTGGTCAAGCTGATGACCGACGGCGTGCTGCTCGCCGAGATCGGCCGCGATCCGCTGCTCGCGCGTTATGACACCCTGATCATCGACGAGGCCCACGAGCGCAGCCTCAACATCGATTTCCTGCTCGGCTATCTCAAGCGCATCCTGCCGCAGCGACCGGATCTCAAGGTGATCATCACTTCGGCGACCATCGACGTCGCGCGTTTCGCCGCTCATTTCGATGGCGCGCCGGTGGTCGAGGTATCCGGGCGCGGGTACCCGGTGGAAATTCGCTACCAGGCGCCGGCGGAGGAGGATGCCGATCCGGTGGCTGCGGCCGTCGCCGCCATCGCCCAACTGCTCGACTCGCCTGAGCGCGGCGACGTACTGGCGTTCTTCAGTTCCGAGCGGGAGATCCGCGAGGCCTCGGTGCGGTTGCGCCGCCTGGCGCTGCCGGGGGTAGAGCCGCTGCCGCTCTATGCCCGCCTGAGCCTGGCGGAGCAGAACCGGGTGTTCCGGCCTGGCCGCGGCGTGCGCGTGGTGCTGGCCACCAACGTCGCCGAGACCTCGCTCACCGTGCCCGGCATCCGCTACGTGGTCGATACCGGCCGCGCCCGCATCAGCCGCTACAGCTCTCGCACCAAGGTGCAGCGGCTGCCCATCGAGGCGATCTCCCAGGCCAGCGCCAGGCAGCGCGCCGGCCGCTGCGGGCGGATCGGCCCCGGCGTTTGCGTGCGCCTCTACGCCGAGGCCGACTTCGCCGCGCGGCCCGAGTACACGGATGCGGAGATCCTGCGCACCAATCTCGCCGCGGTAATCCTGCGCATGCTCGACCTGGGGCTCGGCGACATTCGCGAGTTTCCGTTTCTCGATCCGCCCGACCAGCGCCAGATCAATGACGGCTTTCAGCTGTTGCAGGAGCTCGGCGCACTGACCGGCGACGGCCGGCTGTCCGAGATCGGGCGTACCCTGGCGCGGCTGCCGGTGGATCCGCGCCTGGGCCGGATGCTGATCGCCGCGGGCGCCGAGGGCTGCCTGCGCGAGGTGTTGGTGATCGTCGCCGCGCTGAGCATCCAGGATCCCCGCGAGCGGCCGGCCGACCAGCGCCAGGCCGCCGACGAGCGCCAGCGCCAGTGGCGCGACGAGCACTCCGATTTCGTGAGCCTGCTGAAGCTGTGGAATGACCTCGAGGTGCGCCGCCAGGAGCTGTCGCGCAGCGCCTTCGAGCGCCACTGCCGGCAGCACTTTCTGTCGGTGCCGCGGCTGCGCGAATGGCGCGACCTTCACCACCAGCTGCATCTGGCCTGCCGCGAGCTGCGCTGGCGCGACAACCAGCAGGATGCCACGCCCCGCCAGATCC
>JADLCO010000261.1 GCA_020847115.1 Pseudomonadales bacterium
AGTCGATCAGGCCGGTGGTGGTGTCGATGCCGTATTGCTCGGCGTGGTAGAACTTGCCCGAAAAACTGACCTTGGCCCCATGGGTGAGGTGTCCGCCGTGCGCCAGGCTCATGCCCAGAATGATGTCTCCGGGCTGACACAGCGCCTGATAGACCGCGGCGTTGGCCTGCGACCCCGAATGGGGTTGCACGTTGGCGTAGTGGGCGTCAAACAATGCCTTCACCCGCGCGATCGCCAGTTCTTCGGCACGGTCGACGAACTCACAGCCGCCGTAGTAGCGCCGGCCGGGGTAGCCCTCGGCGTACTTGTTGGTCAGCACGCTGCCCTGGGCCTGCATGACCAACGGGCTGGCGTAGTTTTCCGAGGCGATCAGCTCGATGTGGTCTTCCTGGCGTTGCGCCTCTGCGGTGATGGCGGCGGCCAGTTCGGGATCGAAAGCGGCGAGCGAAAGGTCTTTGGCAAACATGGGCGGTCCGCAGCGCTGGAGCGAGTGCGGATTTTACCGGACCACGCGCCCGCCCGCATTGTCAGTTTGCTGCCGTTCAGTTCATGCCGTAGCTGTCGCGGCGCGCCAACAAGGCTTTGACGTCCACCGCCATGCGCAGCACGTCGTGCAGCTTGCCCGAGCGGTCCTTGACCTCGTTTTCGTGCAGGGCTTCCGGCCGGAAGCCGAGCTCCTGGAACAGCGAACGCGCCGCGGTTTGATCCAGGGTCATACGGGCGATCACCTTCTCCACGCCGCGATCCACCGCGAGGCGGAAGACTTCGCGAATCATGGTGCGGCCGAGACCCGTCTCCCGGTAATCGGGATGTACCAGGACCCGCAGTTCGGCGAGGTGGCGGCTCCAGTCGAGTTCGTTGAGGCTGAGCATGCCATAGCCCACCATCCGCCCGTCGATCTCGGCGACCACGATCAGCGCCAGCCCGCGATCGATCTCGTCCAGCCAGTGTGCGACGGTGTCGGGGTTGGTGATGTCGCGGCGCAGGAACATCAGGTCGTGAATGGGCAGGGAGCGCGCGAAGGTCAGCACCTCCTCGGCATCGCCGTGGGTGAGCGGGCGCAGCACCGCCGTGCCGGTGCGCAGCGAAACGGTCTTCGGGTAGGTATCCAACGGCTTTCTCCTCAGGTACAGCGATCCGCGAGCCAGCCGGCCAGCTTCGGCCAGAGCCGATACACGGCGTTGCCGCCGGCGACCAAGCTGACGTGACCGCCCTTGAGCACCACTTCTTCCTTGTCCGTGCTGGCGACCAGGTCGATGATGCCCTTCGACGCGGCGGCGGGCACGATGTGATCGTGCTGCGCGGCGATGTGCAGAAAGGGTACGCGGATGTTTGCCAGATCGACGCGCCGCCCCTGGATTTCCATCTGGTTCTTCAGAAACTTGTTGTCCCGCAGGAAATCCTTGAACAGCTGCTTGGCGGTGGCTCCTGCCATCGGGATCTGGTCGGACGACCAGCGCTCGAAGCGGTAATGCGCCTCCACGAACTGATCGTCTTCGATGTGATTGAGCAGGCCCATGCGGTTGGCGGTCTTCTGCAGCGGGCGCAGCGCCTGCAGCACCGCATCCATCATCTGGCCGGGGATGTTGCCCAGCCTGTCGACCAGGGTATCGATGTCGAAATGCTCGCTCTCCGCCCAGGCCTTGTACAGTTTCATGCCGTTGGTGTCGATGGGCGTGGTGAAGCAGGCCAGTGCCTTGACTTCGGTGGGTGGCGCCAGTGCGGTGTGCATCATCGACAGCACGCCTCCGAGGCAGTAACCGACCAGGGCGACGTCGGGTTCGCCGCTGTCCTCATGCACCTTTTGGAGGCATTCCGGCAGCACTTCGCCCACATAGTGGTCGAGCGACAGATTGCGATGCTCCAGTCGGGGGATGCCCCAGTCGATCAGGTAGACGTCGAAGCCCTGATTGGTCAGATACTCCACCAGGCTTTGACCGGGGGCCAGATCGAGAATGTAGTAGCGACTCACCAGGGACATCACCAGTACCACTGGGACTCGGTAGACCTCCTCGCAAGTCGGCGTGTAGTGATACAGGCGGGTGGTGGCGCGGGAGTAAATGGTTTCCTTCGGCGTCGAGCCGAAGTCCATGGCGATGTCTTCGAGGGTTTTCAGGCCGGCGATGTTGCGGGAGAGCACCCGCTCCACCGCCTCGCGGATCCTCGCCTCCTGTTTTCTGTAACCATTGGTGCCTGGCATGGTGCGAACCTTGGCCTTGCGGGCGGTCATCAATTCGGCTGCCTCGAATCCGCTGGCCATTGCCTCGCGAACGGACGGTTGCAGCCCGTCAAACCTAGCCGATGCTTGTGACATTGCAGCGACACGATTTGGCCGAGACAATTCTCGTGCCAGACTCCCTGGAGCAAGGCGGCATCAGTGCCGGGTCGTCGGCTCCTTCGCGGGGGCAGCTTCGCCGGTGGCATTGGTCTTGGCGGCGGGCTTGCGGGTGCGCTTTAGCTGTGGTCGGTCTGGCGCCAGGGCTTCGGCCGGGGTCCGACTGGCGATTGCGCGCCGCAGTTGGGCGATCTCCGCGGCCAATTGGCCGAGTCCGTCCTCGACTTCGCCGAGGCGATCGCGCACATCCAGGATGTCGGCCCGAGACGGCATGTTGAAGGCCGCCAACTGCTGGCCGATGAGCTCCGAGATCATGTGCTGGGCATGCAGCCACTCCTGGAACAAGTGCCCGAACCCCTTGCCGAATTTTTCATCGGCCATGACTTCGGTGAGCATCTCGCTCCACTGCTTTTCCGACTTCTGATACCACTCCCGCCACATGCGCATGGGTTCGAGCAGGCGGTCGCTGCGGTCGTCGCTCATGGTTTCCTCCTGGTGGATGGTTTGCTGGCCCGCCGCCGGTCTGGCGGTGGCGAATCGCGGTCGTCGGCGGCATCGGCTCCGCGCGCGGCGCGCCGGGCGCTGCCCAGATAAATATCCAGGGCGCGGCGGTGAAAATCGAGCATGGCGATCCAGTTGTCGAGGAACAACTGTCCGGCCTTGGTCAGACTGTACATGCGCCGTGCCGGGCCTGCGGCCGAGGTGTCCCAAAAAGACGATATCAGCCCGAGCCCTTCCATTTGCCTGAGGGTGCGATACAGCGAACCGGAGTTGTAGCGCGAAAACCCCGCTTCCTCGAGACGCTGCGCGAGCTCGTAGCCGTAGCCCGACCAGTCCTTGAGCAGTGCGAGCAGATGGGCCATCAGCATCTCGCCGGGGAGTTTCGGGTCTGCGGGCTCGTCGCTGTGGTCGGGCGATGGTGGATCGCCGCCTCCAGCAGCGGTTCCGCCAGGTTTTTTGCCGGTGGCCATGGAGGTCTCCATCAGTTCGCGCTCACGATGGTTGACATTTAACTGCATTATGCATATAAGTGCAACTAGATCGGGCTGGTCGGTGTGCCCGTTCCGCCATAGCGGCTTCATCAGCACAGGAGATCGACATGAGCGAGACTACTACTGCAAAGGCGCCGGGTGGTGCCGCCAAAGCCAAACCCAAGATGCCCGAACTGCAGCGTTTTTTCGAAGCGATCACGGCCAATCAAAAATTGATGTGGGAGGCCATGGACAAAGCGCGCAAGCGCGGCGTGCGGGTCAACGACACGCTGGCGGAGTCCTTCGCCAGGAATCAGGAAGACATGATGGCTCTGATGCGCAAGCTGACGTTGAGCCCGCGTGATTACAAGGGCAATTTCACCGCGGCCATGGAGACTATGGCCGAATCCCAAAGCCATGCCATGGATCTGTTCAAGGCCATGCTCGGCGAGTACGCGCAGAGCCGCGAGTCGGTCAAGGCCAGCGCCCAGGATCTGTATGAAAACAGCCGCGAAATCGCCGCGGCGGGCATCGAGCTCACGCAATCCTGGACGGCGGCCAATCCCTTTACCGAATCCTTCAAAAAGTCCATGGACGGCTTCAAGAAAGTGGCCGACGCCACTCGCGAGGCGCTCGCCTGAGGAAGCATGCCCGCGCCGCCTGTCGCCGGGTGCGGGCGATTCCCCGGTCGGCCGTGACGGGTGGGAGACGTGAACAGCAGTCCACCGCAGCTGGATGACCTCGCCGACCTGGGCTATCTCATCGGCCCCGACGAGGATGCCAATCCGTTCGATCACGATCCTGGCGTCGAGGCCGTCTCCACGCCCCTGTGGCGGGAGTTTTTTTGGCCGCTGGAACTCGCCAGCCTGCTCTGCAGCCCGATCTATCAGGGAGCAGGCGTGGCCCACGGACACGGCGAACCGGTACTGGTGATCCCCGGGTTTCTCGCCAACGATTTGATGATGATCCCCCTGCGCCGCTGGCTGAAGCGAATCGGATACCGGCCCTATCTTTCCGACATCGCATGGAATACCGATTGTCCCAACAAGACGGCGTTGCGTCTGGTGCAGAAGATCAAGGTCATTCATCGCAAGACCGGGCGCAGGGTGATTTTGATCGGCCACAGCCTCGGCGGCATGCTCTCCAAATCGATCCTCCAGCACGTGCCGGAGTTGATCGATCGCGTCATTACGCTGGGGTCGCCGTTTCGCGATCACGTGCGCGCACACCCGGCGGTCACCGGCGTCTGGGAGTATCTGCTGAGCGGCCAGGGCAAGCTGATCGGCCGCAACCTCCATGCCTCCTGCGGTACCGGCTTTTGCATGTGCGATTTCGTCCGCCACATGTTGCAGCCGGAGGCCAGACCGGTGCCGCAGTTCGCCATCTATTCGCGCAACGACGGCGTAGTGGATTGGGTCAGTTGCGCCGAGGAAGACGCGATGGCGAATACCGAAATCAACGAGGCAACGCATATCGGCTTGATTTTCCATCCCCGCGCGCTGGCGGCGGTTGCCCAGCGGCTGGCCCAGCGCATTGAGTCCGCCGACACCGGCTGCTGACGCCGATGGCAGGCCGTCGGCGTGCGGTCGACAGGCTCAAGGGTTCAGCGGGGGACGATTGGCAGTTCGATGCGGGACGGGCGATCGGGCGTATGGAACACGCGCTGCAACGCCGGCTCCGAGGTGGTTGCCGAGCAGGGGTTCTCCCCGGTGTTGGGATTGCGGTCGTAGCGCGGAAAATCGCTCGAAGTGACCACCACCCGCAACCGGTGCCCCGCCGGGATCACCGCCGCGGTCGACCATAGCGAAATCTCCCAAGGGGGCGCGTCTCCCGGCTGGTAGCTGGAACCGCTGCGCGCGCACTGGTACGACACCCGCGCCACGCCGTCGCACAGATTCAAGGTCGATCCGTCGGGGTGCTGATCGCAGAGTTTGACCACCCAGTCCGTGTCGCGGGCGCTGGAGCTCGCGTAGAGCACCATGCGCACCTCGCCGATGATTTCCAGATCCTCGGTCAAGGGCGCAGAGGTGTAGGTCAGCACGTCGCGCCGGCCCAGGATGGGCGCCTGATCGACCGGGCCCGGAGTGTACTGGAGCGGCATCAGCAGGTTCCCGCCACAGGTCGGGCAGGGATCCTCCGGATCGTAAACGTAGGCATCCGGTGCCTCCTCGGCCGTCGGCGGCTGGGGGGTCAGGCTGCCGCCTGCGCCCAGATACCAGGGCTGGCGGACGACCGGAGCGAGCGGCCAGTCGTCGAGATCGCGCCAGTGGTTAAGGCCCTGTACGAAGATGCGTACCCGGGGCGTGGCGGGGTGGTCGACGGCGCGCAGCCAGCGGTCGAACCAGCGTAGCTGCAGGAGCGTCAGATCTTCGCGCAGATCCAGCAGGTAGCCGCTGCTGCGAAAACCGAAGTCGACCTGACCCACCTGGTTGAGAAACATGGCGTGGGCCCAGGGGCCGACCACCAGCCGTGTGTGTTCCCGGGCCTCCGCGGAACCGCCGCGTTGGCGCATGCCGGCGTAGTGGCTCAGGTCGGCGTTGAGCAGCAGGTCGTGCCAACCGGCGATGATTAGCGCCGGCACGCGTACTTGGGGGTGGCGGTCGCTGAACAGCAGGGATTCAGTCCAGGCGTCCGGCGTCGGGTGGCGCAGGATCTCGAACAAGAAGGGGACGAAGCGCGGGTCCTCCGGGTGCGCCGCCGCCAGCGCATTCAGCGGCCGCTGGCGGAGGGTATCGCCGAAGTGATCGACCGCAGCCACCAGCTCGGTGAGTCGGCCGCCGAAGGTGGCCGGGTCCAGGCCGATCCGCACCAGGGCTGCGGGGCCGATGGTGCGCAGCGCCCACACTGCCAGGGTGCCCAGATGAGCGACGCCGTCGCGCCAGAAATGGTCGCGCCAGAAATCGTTGGGTGCGGTGGTGGGTGAGATCGCCTTGAGTGCCGGATGCCCCGAAACCGCGCACAGCCAGGTGGTCCCGCCCATGTAGGAAAGCCCGTAGGCGCCGATGTTGCCGTCGCAGAACGGTTGCCTGGCGATCCAGTCCAGGGTATCGGCGCCGTCCGCCTCTTCGTGCCCGTACGGGGAGAACACCTCGCCTTCGGAGGCCCAGCGCCCGCGTACGTCCTGGATCACCACCGCGTAACCGGCGGCCGCGGCGCGGATGGGGTCCAGGGTCATGGCCACGATGGGCAGAAACTCCTTGTTGTAGGGCGTGCGCTGGAGCAGTACCGGAAACCGCCCGGCGCCCTCGGGCCGATAGACGTCGGCCTTCAATACCACACCATCGCGCATGGGAATGGCGACGTTCTTGTCGATCAGCACGGCCATGGATTGCCTCCATGTGGGGGGGCGCGCGATGCCCCGGGCGCCGCGGTGGACTGGGATGCTTCGGGCGAGCAACATCGGCAAAACTGACAGGCAAAACCCGTTCCACTGTGGCTTTGGCTGCCATCGGGGGTTGAGTTTGTCCCGATTTGCCATGACAGTATTGCCGCCTTCCATGACAGCGAGGTGGTTCGACGATGAACAGATCTCTGGTGACCGGGGTGGTGATTGGGGTGGCGATCGCCGCCACGGCAGGCGCCATCGGGGGCTACCGCTGGTTCGGGACGGCCAAGCCGGAGTTTGCCCAGGTGCTCGCGGTTTCCGAGGTGACCAAGGACATCCAGGTGCCGAAGGAGGAGTGCCGCGACGTGCAGGTCACGCACCGCAAGCCTGTCAAGGATCAGCACCAGATTTTGGGCACGGTGGCGGGCGCGGTGCTCGGCGGTGTCGCGGGCAGCCAGATCGGCGGCGGCTCCGGCAAGAAGATCGCCACGGCCGCGGGCGCCGTTGCCGGCGGCGTGGCCGGCAACAAGATTCAGGAGAACATGCAGCAGGGCAACACCTACACCACTACCGAGCGGCGCTGCAAGACCGTGCAGGAGACCCGCACCGAAGTGATCGGGTATGACGTCCGCTACCGACTCGACGAACAGGAGGGCCAGGTGCGCATG